>QHXA01000074.1:0-3279 GCA_003222755.1 Acidobacteriota bacterium | reverse complement strand
TGGGAGTGCAATCCGCAGTCGCCCGGCCAGAGACGGCGGCTCTCATTCGAAAATTGATGACTGAACGAGGCCTGCCCGTACCGCCGCCCAATCGCGTTGTGGAATCCATTTGCATCGTTGAAATCTGCAAAGAACGAATCTGGCAATAAGAACCAAAGGAGAGACGATGAAAATCAGTGATCTATTTCTGCCCGAGTTCGATCAAGAAATGGTAACGGCCAGGAATACGTTGGAACGAATTCCCGAGGACAAACTCTCGTGGAAACCGCATCCGAAATCGATGCCGCTGGACAGACTTGCCGGGCACGTGGCGGAGTTGGCGGGGTGGGCCGTTCCAGCGATCGAGCAGGATTATCTCGACTTCATGCCGCCCGGCCAACCGCCGTTTCAACCCACAATCGCAACCTCACGGAAGCAGGTGCTGGAAATATTCGATAAGAACCGCGAAGCGAGTCGCCGGTCCATCGCGGGCGCTAGCGATGAACATCTAATGAAGAACTGGTCCTTGTTGAGAGCCGGACAGACAATATTGACAATGCCACGTTTCGCCGTACTCCGCAGTTTTTGCATTAACCATGTCATTCACCACCGCGCTCAGCTGGGCGTCTACCTGCGGCTGAATAACATCCCAGTGCCAGCGGTCTACGGTCCCTCGGCAGATGAAGGGACGATGGGGTAGACGCCCATAGTGCCCTACATCGCACCCAACAACGCGAAGGGCCCGCTCGGTTGGGGCAGTCCCGGAGCGGGCTCTGTGGTCACAGCGGCTGCTTTGAGGTCGGTTACTTCATCGGGAACAGCGACCTCAACTGCGGCGGAACCGTCAGACTCCGTGTTGAACACTTTCGCGCTGACGGGATTTCCGGATTTCGGTACAAACCAGAGTTGGTAAGTCTTATCCGCGCTAACCGGCGGAAGATCGCGGATGTAAAGAACCCATCGCTTTTGCTGCTGGTTCCAGAAGATTCTTCCACTGGCTTGCACGTTCGTTCCCTGGCCTGCTAGATCGACGACCTGAACACCGGCAGATGTGAGCATCGCAAGATTATTCCGCTGCTCGGCGAGTTGAACCTCCAGCTGAGCGATCCTGCTCCTTAATTCATCGGTCTGATGACGAAGCGCAGTGTTCGTGCGCGTAATGACGAAAACCACCGCGATAGCGGCAACGGCTACAGCCGCCGTGAGCCATTGGAGCCATCGAAAAGCAGGCTGAGGTGGATGCGTCACAGCGGCGGCGTTTCGAGCCTGTTCCATGAGCCTGGCTTTGACGCTTGGAGCAGGACTCGACGAAGGCACGGTCAAGGCGAGCAACGATATTGCGGATTGAAGTTCGTTCACTTCGGCACGGCACACGGCGCACTGATCTTCCTCCAGATGGCGTGCATACTCCAGCCGCTCGCGATCCGTCATTGCACCGGCAGCATACAGGCTCGCCCGTTCCTGAAGATCGTCCGTGAGCTGCGTGTGCTTCATACTCATAAATACGGCCGCAGCCGTTTTCTTAGATGCATCATCCCGGTCCGGATGCGATCTTTTACAGTTCCCAGCGGTTGGCCGAGAGCTATGGCAATTTCCGCGTGGCTCATTCCCTGGAAGTATGCCATCTCGAGCGCAATTCTCTGCTGTTCCGGTAATGATTGCAAAGCGTCCTGGACTGCAGCCCGCGTATCCGTCAGAACGAACGGGTCGGGTACGGCCGCCGTAAGAGATGGATCTTTTTGCTGGTCGAGATTATCAATTTGGATTTCATGCCGCCCGCTGGAGCGAAGACGATCGATGGCGCGGGTGCGCGCGATGGTAAGGAGCCATGCCACTGGCTTGCCTCGGGAGGCATCGTATCGCGGAGATTGCTGCCACACCTGCCAGAAAACATCCGTCAACACGTCCTCCGCGTCCTCCCTCTTGCCGACAATTCGCAACACAAGACTGAACGCGACACGGTTGTATCGCGTATAGAACGCATCCAGCGCGTTCGCATCCTTCGATGCCATCCGCTGGATCAATTCGCGATCTTCGTGTTCGATCCGGTTATCTTCGGACATTGCGACGGACATAGTACAGCCACAAAAAGGCACAAAAGTCACAAATAATTGCGTTGTGATTTTGTGCCTCTTTGTAGATATTACGAGGGAAGATTGCGGATTCCAGCATTCGTCATCATTTGCTCAATCTCGGTATCCATCGCAACACCATTCGCTTCGTAGACCTTTTTGATATTCGACAAAAGGTCCAGTTGAGATTGCGCCTCGGCCGTCTTTCCCATGTTCTGGTAGACGGCACTGAGCGCGATGCGCGGTACGGTTTTCATTCACCAGGCACTACGGCGCTCGCATGAAAGTTGGATGGAAAAAAATTCCTCCATCTGCGAACGGTGCGGTGTTCGTAGTGGGAAGATGGTTCACAAATTCGCCTACCGCCTCACGTTTGCACTCGTAGTTCTGGCAACCCTGCGTCCTCCGCGGCCGCTCACGACTTTTCGACGAGTTATTCACGAATGAAGGTGAGGGGACGGACGGTCGAAGTTCAGTTCACGTTCAACCGGCGCGACTTGAGATAGCCGCGGCTATGGCGCCGTCTGGAGTGGCGATATTCCAGGAATTCACTGTCATGCGGGATCAGTTGCACGCCATTGTCATTTTTGCGGGTTGTCTTTATGTTACGTATCTATGAACGATGCTTTCATAAAGTTCGTCATGTGATTATCTTTCCGAGATCGGACTGGTGTGCATTGGTCGGGCAGGCTATCATGGCCGCCCTGAGGACAGTGACGATGATCAACAAGCCTACCGGAAGGAGCGCGAGAGCCGGTTGACGCTCAGTGAATACATTCCAGTGAACATTTCCGTCATAATTTCCACATACAATCGCGCTGAAAGCCTGAGGAGAACACTTGATAGCTTAGAAAGCCTGTGCGTTCCGCCGGAACTATCTTGGGAGTTGATCGTTGTTGACAATAATTCCAGCGATCCTACTAAAGCCATCGTGAATGAGTTTCAGCAAAGAAATAAGCTGCCCATTCAGTATCTCTTCGAGCCCAAACAGGGTAAGTCACACGCGCAGAACTTGGGCGTGCGATTGGCCGAGGGTGAGATCGTAGCTCTTACGGACGACGACTGTATTGTTGACCACGCGTGGCTTTCATCCATCTGGCAGACTTTTGTCTCCTATCGATGCACCGCTGTTGGTGGAAGAATTTTGCCAACGTGGTTAGTCAAAAAACCGGATTGGCTCGATGAAGCTGGACCGCTTAAGCTAGCAGGACCGATCGTCAGATTTGAT
>QHXA01000824.1:1990-2431 GCA_003222755.1 Acidobacteriota bacterium | reverse complement strand
TTCATGAGCATGACCGTTCCAACCTGAATCTTCTCGTGGCCGCGTGTGGAAGCGAGGAATGAAATCTTTCCCTGACGCGTGAGAATCTTAAGACGCTCCTCGATGTAGTAGACACCCAGCATTTTGTGAAACAGCTCTTGGACTACTGCATCAGGAACGATCTTGCGGTTTGGATCCGTGAGCAGATTTGTCGGCATTTCCATAGAGTTTCGGCTCATAGCTCCATGCGCACTCCTTAGGATAAACCCAATAATATGATTGGACGCTCTTTTCGCCACTTCGCGCCTCAGTCGAAAACGCTGCGGCCGCCGAGCTCCGCGTGGGGGGACCGGCCGGTAGTAAGGAGGTCGCGAAGCGACGTACCGAAACGATCCGGACGGTGGGCTCGACGCTAAAGAAATGAGATCTTTTTCTCGTGCGCGACAGCGGCATTGAAATCGG
>QHXA01000824.1:0-1942 GCA_003222755.1 Acidobacteriota bacterium | reverse complement strand
GCATCGCCGAGTCTGGCGGCATCAAGCGACGACTGAAGAACTGAAAGCGACTCATCATACGTCTTGAGCGGAACCGGGAACGGATGACGATCCTTGCCGCCAAGCGCGAATGAAAAGCGCGCCGGATCGGAAAATCGAATCGGAGCGCCATGCACAACTTCCGCGACAAGCGAAAGAGTCTGAAGCGTTCGAGGCCCGAGTTTCTCGAGCAACAGGAGTTCGGCGAAATCATGAAACTCGCGGTCGTACGCGACGGCCAACACGGCCCCGAGCCGCTTCAGGTCCACATCGGAAGCGCGAACCTCGTGCCGCGTTGGAACGCAGAGGCGATGCGCCTCCTGCAAAGTCGAGATGGGCTTCTGTTTTACAATCTCGAGTAAAGCCATTTGCGCAGGTTTGGCGTGTCGGTCAACCAGATTCATGATCTCTCCCTGATGCTCACCCACAATTCCGGTGTGCGGCTCTGCCGTAAAATCCCGAACCGTAGCGGAGTGCCAGTGGTAACGGCGAGCTAAAGCAGTATTCTCATTCATTCCCTGTTGGACGACCGCCCATTCGCCGTCGGCGCTGAGAACGAATGTGTGGAGATAAATCTGGAATCCATCCGCAATCGCATTGTTGTCAATTCGCGCGGTGAGGCGGCTGGTCCGCACGAGCGCTTCGCCATCAAACCCGCGCCGTTCCGAAATCGCTCGGAGTTCGCTCGGCGTGTTTCGAGAATGCCTGCCTCGCCCACCGCAAATGTAAATACCAAGCTCATCGTTGCGATCGTGCAATCCGCGCTTCAGCGCGCCCATGACCGAAGTGGTGATTCCAGAAGAATGCCAGTCCATTCCCATCACGGAGCCGAGTGCCTGAAACCAGAACGGATCGCTCATCCTCGTCAGCAGCTCGGATCGACCGTAGCGCAGCACAATCGATTCAACGATGGCCGTTCCTAATTTGGACATCCGCTGCGCAAGCCAGTGCGGAACACGTCCGCCGTGCAGAGGGAGATCGGCAACTCCGGAGCGTTTCATCTCGTCATTGTACTCATTCGGGCCGGCGGCTGTGCGGGTGAGCGTCTGGACCCTGAAGTGCGGTTCAGTATTCGTGGAGAATGCTGAAGTTAGGAGTCTGCACTATGGCGTCCAACAGAATTTCAGCCGAAGAGGCGAATGCCCGCGTATTAGCTGGAGAGCCGATGGTATTCCTGGACAGCCGGAATCCAAAAGCCTGGGCGGAATCCGACCGAAAAATACCGGGTGCGATTCGCGTACCAGCGGACGACGTCGAGGCACATTTCGATGAGATCGATCGCGTCTCGACAATCATTGCCTACTGCACCTGACCCAACGAAGGATCAAGCGCCCGGGTGGCGCAAATTTTGACCGACAAAGGATATCAACGCGTCTTCGCGCTGCGAGGCGGTTTCGACGCGTGGTTTGCCTCCGGCTATCCTGTAGAGGAAAAAGCGAAGGCCGCCTAAGGCATCTTAGAGTGGCTCTTTTTTGCCGGAGTTCTGCGGGCAGGCGGCGTCCGTTTCGGACGCGCCTGCCCCGCTTTTTCTTTTGACGCGCTGACCAGAACCATTCCGTCCACAAAATCTGCTCTTACGCTCGTCACATCGATCGGCTGCGGCAGATCCACAGAACGAAACACGACCGCCGATTTGAAGTCGCACAAGTGGACCGTGCCGGTATTGGAATCGTGCTGGTGACTGTATTCGGCTCTGAGCAGAATCTGGGTAGGCGTGACCATCACATTCACGTCCTCGGCATTCACACCAGCTACAGCAAACTTCAGTTCGAACGTTTGATCCTTCTCGATGAGTTCGACGGGAGGCACGGAAATGATTTCGGATTCAGCCATGATCCAGTCGTAGAGCGCGTGTGCGTCGGGAGGCCTTGTATGCGAGAGCTCGAAAGCCCGCTGCCGAATGCGATTTTGAATGGCTTCGGTT
>QHXA01000823.1 GCA_003222755.1 Acidobacteriota bacterium | reverse complement strand
TACGACGAGCACGTGAAGTTGATGTGCGACTTGCAAGTGCTGGCGTACCAGTGCGATCTGACTCGCGTCATCACCTTGATGCTCGGCCGCGAGTTCAGCGGTGTGACCTACCCACAGGTCGGCGTGCCCGACGCGCATCATCCAATTACCCACCACGCTGGGGAGGCGGAGAAAATCGCAAAAGTGGAAAAGATTAACGCGTATCACGTGACGCAGTTCGCATATTTGCTGGAAAAGATGCGATCGACTGCCGACGGCGATGGCACTCTGCTGGACCACGCCACATTGATCTACGGAACAGGCATGGGCGAGTGCAATGCTCATGACCCCCGGAATATTCCGCTGCTGTTAGCGGGTGGTGGCGCCGGCACGCTCAAGGGCGGACGTCATATTCGTTATCCAAAAGAAACGCCCCTAGCGAACTTGCATTTGACGCTGCTCGATAACTTTGGGGTCCAGCGGGAGCGCATCGGCGATAGCACCGGCCGGCTGGATGATCGCCAACTCAGCGGAACGGTGGGCCCGACGCCAAAATGAACATGACTCTCAATGTGAAAGCATGGATCACGGGCGCGTATCTGGTTGCCACGGTGTCACTCGGTTTTGCCGCGTCCAACGATCTCCGTCTTATTCAGGCGGTCAAAGGCAAGAACGCTACGGCTGTCCGCGCGTTACTCAAAGCGCGCGTTGATGTCAACGCGACTCAGGGTGATGGTGCGACGGCGCTTCACTGGGCCGTCCACTATGACGACGTGGATACCGTCGATTTGCTGCTTCGTGCCGGTTCGCGCGTCAACGCCGCTAATGACATCGGAGTGACGCCGCTGTATCTGGCCTGCACGAATCGGAATGCGGCCATGGTCCAGAAGCTGCTGGTTGCGGAAGCCGATCCGAACGCGAAGCTCCTGAATGGCGAAACTGTGCTGATGAATTGTGCGCGCACGGGCAACGCGGCTTCCGTCAAGGCGCTGCTCGCCGCCGGCGCGAAGGTGAATGCGAAGGAACCGGAACACGAGCAGACAGCGCTCATGTGGGCGGCCGCTGAGAAGCATCCCGAGGCGGTCCACCTGCTGCTGGAGGCGGGAGCCGATGTCCATGCCCGCTCGCGCACATATCCCCAGATCGTCACGAGCGAAGTGACACAGCGGGCCGGCCGCGAAGAGCTGAACTACACCGTGCTGCGCGGCGGAAGCACTCCGCTGCTGTTCGGGGCGCGGTCCGGCGATGTCGAGTCGGTTCGGCTGTTGCTGGCCGCTGGCGCGGATGCCAATGATACGTTGCCGAATGGAATGAGTGCCATGATCTTGGCCGCCCATAGTGGACAAGGAGCAACCGCCGAGCTGCTGCTGGAAAAGAGTGCGGATCCGAATGCTGCCGCCGTAGGCTACACGGCGCTCCATGCGGCAGTGCTCAGAGGTGATCTAAACCTCGTGAATAAACTTCTGGTTCACGGCGCGAATCCGAATGCACAGATCACCAAAGGCACCCCGCTCAGGCGCAACTCGCAGGATTACAATTTACCGGCAGCGCTGATCGGTGCGACGCCATATTGGCTGGCCGCCAAGTAGCGGTGGTGCTGATCCGGAAATTTCCATTAAGGACGGGACCACGCCGCTGATGGCGGCGGCCGGCTCGAAAGAAGTAAGTGGCCGAGCGAATGCCGAATCCGATCGCCGCGGCCTCAGTCTCATTGACGGCGGCAGGCTGCCGGATGAGATTCGCGTCGAGGAAGCCATCACAGTGGCACTTCTGCATACAGCCAACATCGATGCCGCAAACCAGAACGGCGATACCGCTCTGCATGCCGCAGCATTGATGGGATACGATCGTGTCGTGAAGCTGCTCGCGGATAAGGGAGCAAATCTGAACGTGAAAAACAAGCGCGGGCTGACGCCGCTGGCCACATTGATAGGGCGGGGACAAGTGCCTGCTCCCGCGGCCAGCGTTGCTTCACAAGGATCGCAGACCGGTACAGCAGCCTCAAATCGTGCGCCGGCGGACGTCTTTCGAGCGAGTACTGTGGACCTGCTGCGCAAGTTAGGCGCAGTGGAGTAAAAGCGCACGAGAGCCGGTCAATATCCATCGGCCTAACAGCCGGAGGCGTCGTGCGCGACCGGTACGTCATAGCTCTACAGGCTTTCGGAAAACGCCCGCAGACGCCGGTTGAAACTTGCTGCATCATCCCAGAAACATGCGTGCCCCGCATTCGCCATCCTGTGAACTTGCACGTGAGCCATGCCCGCCTTGTGCTGATCAACGGCGGATAGTTTGACGATGGCGTCATCGGCACCATGTGTAATCAACACTGGCTTGCGGATTTTCGGCAGGAGATCGTCGTTATCGAACGAGCGAGAGAACAGCGCCTGTCGGACATAAGGCGGCACGGACAGATTGTAGCCCAGCATCAGGTACAGGTCGGCGGCTGAGGGCTCTTGGGCGAAGCACATTCCCAACAACGACTCGAGACTGCAGACACTCTCTTCAACATCTGAGGAGAAGAAGCCTGGCACGAGGCTGAGAAAGGCAGGAGTGATAACCGACATCGCCTCATCACTGCCGAGCTTGGTGATCCCACCGACAAAGTGGACACCGCCAATGTGATCCTCGCCGTAATGCCGGATATAGTCGAGGATGACCAGCGGACCATACGACCAACCACAGAGAATCGGCTGATCAAGGTTCAGTGACTGTATGACCGCGTTGATGTCATCAGCCCACAATTTCGAGTCGTTGTAGCCCTCGCGAGGCTTATCCGAGAGACCATGACCCCGTATGTCCACTGCTACAAGTCGGTGGTCGTCGGCCAAGGCCGAGCCCATCTGACGATTCCAAGCAAGCCAACATTGCGAGAAGCCGTGGATGAACACGATCGGACGCCCGCGTGAGTTATCAGTCTCAACAACATTGAGCTGTATGCCTCTACCGCCTGTGATCTTGTGAGTGTTCATAATGCTTGCCCTCTGGCGTCAAGTGGCAGAACTACGCCGCCGCTGAAGTCGTACTCGGGACGCAACGCATGTTGTCACGAGACTTTGAACCAACTTTCCGATTCGTACCGTAGCATGACCGCTTCAGCTGGACCCGCTGACGCAGGTTATCGGTGCGCCGCGCGGCTACGTTGCCGAGCGCCTTACTGCTCGATCTCGGCGGTTTCGTCGCGAAGCATGTAGAGACGAATCCGCTGAATCTTCCCGGCATCATCGAATAGAAAAAACGCGCTCCCCGGGATGATGATGCGTTTTCTGTCTTCCCTGGTTGTGTAGACCGCAGTGAATTCTACGGCTGCCGCAATTCCGCCCCACGCCGGCTTGATGCTGTACACCAGTTGCGCGGACTTTTCATTGCGGGTGATGAAGTCCACACGGTATGCCAACTGGACGTGCTTCTTGGCA
>QHXA01000073.1 GCA_003222755.1 Acidobacteriota bacterium | reverse complement strand
CTTCGCTCGTATGAACATTTTCCAAGCCATCGTCTTCGGCGCCGTACAGGGTCTTACCGAGTTTCTCCCGGTATCCAGTACGGCTCACTTGATCCTGCTTCCCTGGTTTCTGCATTGGCCGGATCCGGGCCTCGCATTTGATGTCGCGCTGCATCTCGGAACACTCGTGGCCTTGCTCATTTACTTTCGCGCGGATTGGATTGCATTAATAACTTCGGCTCTTGGACTCATACGCGGGCGTAGGAAGGCGCCCGATGCGCGAATGGCAATGCTGATTGTCGCGGCGACAATCCCGGGGGCTGCCGTGGGGGCGCTGTTTGAACATAAGGTTGAAGACGCATTGCGTGCGCCTCCGCTGATCGCGGTGATGTTGATTGCGATGGCATTGATACTCGTGGCTGCTGAAATCCTGGGGCGCCGCAAAAAAAGCCTCGATGAAATCTCCTGGGGCGACGCGATTACCATCGGCATCGCTCAAGCTTTTGCGATCGTTCCCGGCGTTTCTCGTTCCGGAAGTACGATTACCGCTGGGCTGTTCCTGAACATGAAGCGGGATGCCGCCGCACGGTTTTCTTTTTATCTATCAGCCCCGATTATCGCGGGTGCTGTTGCCAAAAAAACTTTGGATATCCTGAAGACTGGTCTCGGTCTCGAGCAGCTGACGCCGCTTATTGTTGGAATCATCTCCGCGGGCATCATCGGCTACCTGGCCATCGCTTTTCTGATGCGGTATCTTCAAACGCACAACACCTTCTTGTTTGTGGTTTACAGGATTGCACTAGGGATTGTGGTGCTGCTCGCTTTCTGGTCCGGATTCCGCTAGAATCGTCGGCGATGAATTGGACCGAGTATTTCGTTCCTTCCGAACACCGCCGCCTGAATGAATTCGTTGGATTATTGGTACTGACGCTCGGGATTCTGTTGGCGCTAAGTCTGGTCTCGTTCAATCCCGACGATCCGTCTTTCAACATCAGTCAAAATCCGCAATTTGCCGCCAGGCCAACGAATTTTGTGGGCGTGGTTGGCGCGTATGGCGCCGACGTTTTTCTTCAGACGTGGGGATACTCCGCGTTTCTTCTGCCGATGTTTCTAGGCATCTACGCTTTCTATTGGCTGGCATCGTGGCCGGTGAAGAATTTTGCGATTCGCCTTTCCGGCATGATTCTCATGATGGCGACAATCGCAACAACGCTCGGCCTGTCTCCATTTCGGTTGCACGATCACATTCTTCCCGGTGGCCTCATCGGCAAGATGCTGGCCGATACTCTACGGGCGTCATTCAACAGCACCGGATCTGTCGTCGTCCTCGTGTCTGTATTTTTTGTGTCGCTCTTTCTCTCGACAAAGTTTTCATTCGTCGGAGCTGTCGCATTTTTGCAACCGCGGTTCCGCTTCGTCTCCAATCTGGCCGAGCAATGGTCCGCTTGGCAGGCCGAACGCGCACGCGTGAGAGCGATTCAAAGAGCGGAGCTGAAAAAGCAAAAGACGCTAAAGAAACAAACGATCGTGACCGAGAAGGGGGACACGGGGGCGGCCCCCTCGGCCCCGAACCGAGAGGACGGGGGGACCGCCCCCGTGTCCCCTCGTCAGCCTGTTGTCGCCCCCGCTGTAGCACCGAAACGAAAGGCGAGTTCGGTTGCGGCATCCACTGAATTTCCCTCGACCACGCTGTTGCACGCGCCGCCTGCCGCAATCTCCATTCACGAGGACGAATTGCGCCAGCGGGCCCGCCTGATCGAGCAGAAAACGCGTGAGTTTGAAGTGGAGGGAACGGTTCAGCAAATTCATCCCGGCCCTGTCGTCACAACATTTGAATTCAAACCCGAGCCCGGCGTGAAGTATTCGAGGATCACCGGACTCGGTGAAGATCTCTGCCTCGCGCTCGAAGCAGAGTCGGTCCGCATTGATCGGATTCCAGGTAAATCGACCGTAGGTATCGAAGTGCCCAACGATGAACGCGCAACGATCGTTCTTCGGGAGATGGTCGAGTCCTCGGAGTACCAGCACTCGAACTACCGCCTTCCGCTCGCGTTGGGCAAGGACATCACCGGCAAAATTGTTGTATCCGATCTGCAGAAAATGCCGCATCTGTTGGCGGCGGGTTCGACCGGTACAGGCAAAAGTGTTTCGATCAACGCGATGATCCTCTCGCTTCTGTACCGCTCGCGGCCGGATCAGGTGAAGATGATCCTGATCGATCCGAAGCGGCTCGAGCTGGGTTTGTATCAGGACATTCCACATCTTCTTGTGCCTGTTGTCACGGAACCGAAGATTGCTCAAAACGCGTTGAAATGGGCCGTTATGGAGATGGAATCCCGGTACAAAAAACTCGCAAGGCGTGGCGTGCGGAATCTCGAGGCCTACAACGAGCAGGTGAAACAGCTTCCGATTCCCGGCTTCGACGAACCGCGCGCTGAGGGAGAAGAGCGGGAACCGCTACCCTACATTGTTATTGTCATCGATGAACTGGCAGACCTGATGATGACTGCGCCTCGAGAGGTCGAGGAATCCATTACGCGATTAGCACAGATGGCGCGCGCGGTGGGCATCCATCTGATTCTTGCCACACAGCGGCCGTCGGTGGATGTCATTACCGGATTGATCAAAGCCAACTTTCCTGCCCGCATTTCGTTCCGCGTCGCATCAAAGGTCGATTCGCGGACGATCCTTGACTCGAATGGCGCCGAACAATTGCTTGGCCGAGGTGACATGCTTTTCCTGCCGCCGGGGTCTTCGCGATTGATGCGCGTGCACGGACCGCTGGTCACGGAAGAAGAGGTCACGCGGGTAGTGGACTTCCTGAAGAAACAAGGAAAGCCTGCCTATAATGAGCGCATACTGCAGTCGCCGGAAGAGCAACCGGACTTTGATGAGACAGACGCTGAGATCGATGAGCTTTATGATGAAGCCGTGAAGATTGTTGTCGAAATGGGCAAAGCTTCCACATCCGTCTTGCAGCGGCGCCTGCGCATCGGCTACGGCCGTGCCGCAAGCTTACTCGATGCCATGGAGCGAGACGGGATCATCGGCCCACCGGACGGGACCAAACCTCGCACCGTTCTGGTTGATAAAGAAAATTATCTGAAGGAATCATAGTTGTTTTGCCGCACCGCGGAGCGGTGCGAATACGGTTTGCGACAAATCTTTTGTCCTGCGTGTGCTTCTTGTGTTCCGATGTTTCCATGGGCTTTAGAACCGACGCGATCCATGCCGGACAAGAACCGGATCCCACAACAGGCGCTGTAACAATTCCGATCTACCAAACCTCGACATATGTGCAGGAGGCGCTAGGCAAGCATAAAGGGTTCGAATACGCGCGTACTCAAAATCCAACGCGGATGGCGCTGGAGAGGAATATGGCGGTCCTGGAAGGCGGCATTGCCGGATACGCGTTTGCATCGGGAATGGCAGCCACGACCGCGCTCACTCACCTGCTGCTCAAGCAAGGCGATCATGCCATCTGTTCCGATAACGTGTACGGCGGCACGTTTCGCCTCTTCGATAAGATCGTCCGTCACTACGGTATCGATTTCACGTATGTGAATACGTCCGATCTCGCAAAACTCGAGAAGTCGATGCGCACAAATACACGCATGGTTTTCATCGAGACGCCCACAAATCCCATCATGTCGATCACCGACATTCGCGGCGTGTCTTCGATTGCACATCAGACAGATTGCCGCGTCGTCGTCGACAACACCTTCATGACACCGTATTTTCAGCGGCCGTTGGAACTCGGGGCCGATATCGCCGTTCACTCGACGACGAAATATCTCAACGGGCACAGCGATAGTGTTGGCGGTGTCGCAATCCTCAAACGACAGGACGATGCCGAACGATTGCAATTCATCCAGAATGCGGCTGGGGCCATCCTCGCGCCCTTCGATTCATGGCTTGTGCTGCGTGGGATCAAGACGCTGCCGATCCGAATGGAAGCACATAACGCGAATGGCAAGCTGATCGCGGATTACCTGTCGCGCAAAGAGGGAGTCCGGAAAATTTATTATCCAGGCCTCCCGAATCACCCAGGGCACGAACTCGCGTCGAAACAGATGTCCGGCTTTGGAGGCATGATCGCATTCGACCTAGGCAGTCTCGAGAATGCGAGGCGCTTTCTTGAACGCGTGAAGCTTTGCTCGTTAGGAGAAAGCCTCGGCGGAGTGGAAACCCTCATCTCACATCCTGCGACAATGACGCATGCCTCGGTGCCCGTCCATGAACGCAACCGGCTCGGCATTACCGATGGACTGGTTCGGATATCGGTCGGCATTGAAGACGTGGAGGATTTGATTGCCGATCTCGAGAATGCATTTTCCGTACTGTAGCATCCGGCGATCATAGAGCGCCGCTACAGTGCGGCCTACGCTCCAACACACATATCAATCCATGCAATGTATTTATCGAAGGCGTCGTCAATCGTGACGCCAACGATTTCCGGCAGTGAGTAACTGTGTAGCGCCTTGATTCGATCCTGCAACTGATCGAACCTGCCGCGTGTCGTCTTGATGAGCAACAGTACTTCATCGGCCCATGTCAGCTTGCGCTCCCAAATGTAGCAGGACCGAATTCCTGGCAGCACATTGACACACGCAGCTAACCTTTCACTAACGACGGTTTGCGCAATTGTCTCCGCCTGTTCTTTCGATTCACACGTTACAAACACGATAATTTTGTCCGTCATCTTGTTGGTATGATCTCCTTATGACCAAGATCAAGTTTGGCACATCCGGATGGCGCGCCATCATTGCAGATGAATTCACGTTCAGTAACGTCCGTCTCGCGACCGAAGCCATTGGGCGTTATATCAAACGCCGGACCAGCTCGCCGACACTCCTCGTCGGCTATGACACGCGATTCGCTTCCGAAGATTTTGGCCGTGAAGTTGCGCGCGTTCTCTCCTCTCAGAGTATTCGCGCTCGACTTTGTTCACAAGCAGTGCCAACGCCGGCGGTCGCATTCACGATCATGCGCGAAAAGCTCGACGGCGCGATCAACATTACCGCAAGTCACAATCCTGGCGAGTACAATGGCCTGAAATTCTCTACGCCCGATGGCGCCCCTGCGCTGCCCGAAGTCACTTCGGAAATTGAAAACGACATCGTTCAGCTTCAGGAATCGAATTGGGAATTCACCGCCAGACCCAATGACCACCTGATTGAAAAGGTCGATATTGGTCCAGCTTATCTTCGCGATCTCGCGACGAAGGTCGACTTCAAGAAAATCCGCGACGCGAACCTCAAGATCGCCTATGACGCGCTGCACGGTTCAGGGGCCGGTTATCTCGATGCAATTCTTCGCCAGGAGAACATTCCTGCAATGGTACTCCACACGAACCGCGATGTTTATTTCGGCGGACACCACCCCGAGCCCGCCGAGGAGCAGCTGGGCGAATTGAAGACGGTTATGAACAACAATTCTCTGCAGCTGGGCTTGGCAACCGATGGTGATGCGGACCGTTTCGGCGTGCTGGATGAAGGCGGTGAATTCCTGTACCCAAACGAGTTGATTGCCATGCTGGTGGACTACCTGATCGAAAGCCGCGGATGGCAAGGCGGTGTCGCGCGTACCGTTGCGACGACTCATCTGATCGATCGCGTTGCACGACTCCATGGACGGGAACTTCTCGAAACACCGGTGGGATTCAAGTACATCGGCGAATACATAAAGCAAGGACGCATCATCCTTGGCGGCGAGGAGAGCGCGGGACTTTCGATTCGTGGTCACGTGCCCGAGAAGGATGGAATCCTAGCGTGCTTGTTGATCGCGGAAATGGTCGCTAGCCGCCGTAAATCTTTAAGCAATCAACTAAAGGATCTTTTTTCTCGCGTGGGTGAAGTATATAATCGCCGCCTGAACCTGAATCTTGATCCGGCGATCAGCGCCCGAGTGAGACAAAAGATCGCATCTGACGTTCAAGAGTTTCACGGAAGGCGCGTCGTTGAGCAGAATCGGATAGACGGATTGAAGCTTTTGTTCGGCGATGGAAGCTGGGTTCTGATGCGTCCCTCAGGCACGGAACCTGTTGTTCGATTCTATGCGGAGTCCACATCCGCGGCGGATTTGGACCAGCTTTTGGAATACGGGAGACAATGGATCACAGAAGCTTAATGCAAGGCGTTATCGTCCGGATCGCACTCGCAGTTTGTGGTCTTCTCACCCTCGCGATGCTTCTGCTGGCGGTATTCAATGATAAAGGCGCCTTACAGGTCCACGCTCAAGCCAGAAAGCTCAGCGCGATCGAAACCGAAATCAATCAGCTGAACACCGAAAATAAGCAGCTCACCGCTGAGATCCAGGCTTTGCGTACAGATCCCACGACTATTGAGAAATTCGCCCGGGAAGAATTGAAGCTGGTGAAACCGGGTGAGATCGTCCTCGTCACTCCGGAAAATTAGCTGTACATGCGGTTTAGTATGACTGCGCGTTAAGGCCGTCTCAGGCCCACCAACTCCCCGTAGCCCAGGATGTGTCCGTCCATGGCTTTCAAGACCGCGGCTTTGTTGTTCGATGCCGGTTGGATTTGATCCACATCGAGCGCGTACACACGGAATTCATACCGGTGCGTTCCGAGTGGCGGACACGGCGCCATATATCCAGGCTGTCCGGCAACATTCAATCCCGGCACAATTTTCATCCGCGTCAGAGACGCATTCGTGGAGTTCTCTGGGATGTCATTTCTATCTGCGGGAATGTTGTAGAGGACCCAATGGACCACAGGAAAAAGTCGAAGCCGCGGCGAGGGCGCATCCCAATCCATCGCGATCAGCGCATATGACTTCGTGCGTTCCGGCGTGTTCGTCCAGTGGACCTCCGGCGCTGTTGCTCTGCCTTTGCACGAAAGGTCGGCAGGCATTTCCTGTTCGTTTTGAAAATTGTTGCTGGAGACTTGAATGGTTTTTGCGAGCTTCGAGTGGTAACGCGTGTCCGCGGATCTCGCGGTGGCCGCGTAGGCCACCAGCGAGATCACGCTGACGGCGACGATTAGCGGAATAATCCACAACAGATGCTTGAGGATTTTTTTCACAGTCGCACAATTGTACCGTGTCTTTGCGACTCACCGTCTACGGTGTGTGCGCATCGTTACGCCGCCATTCGCATCTTCAAGTCTATCTTGCGGTCGTGGATTCTACGGCCGAGTTCTTGCTGTTGATCCGTCGACATCCGTTGCGTCAGGATGCGGAACATTTCGCCCTCTTCTTGTTCAACGTGATGCTGTATGCTCCGCTTCAGGTCCGCAAGCTTTCCATCGAATGCGTCGCTGAGTGGATCGATGGTGCCGAGGTCGTTCAATAGATCTTTGATTTGCTGATGGTCGCGATACGCCTCGTCCACATTCGAGCGCGCCTCCGTGAACATGAAGTTCCGCATCGCCGGATAGAGAACCTCTTCCTCCGCCTGAGCATGGACCATCAGGTCATTTCGGATCTGAGCATACAAAGTTTTCCGGACCATCCCATTGATGCGCGGCGTCATCTGCAACGTGAGAATCATGCCGCTCACGAGCCGATGATCCTTCTTCAAGATCGTCGTCACCCGCATCGCGCGCTTCTTGATGAGTGGGATCAAAGGAATCAGAGCTGCACCTCCCGCAATCGCGCCGCCGATGATCCCCCATTTCGCCAAATTGGAACCGTTTCGTCGTCTGGGCATAGCTACACCTCCGCGAATTGCCGTGCAGTTTTTGTGCCGTTGACGGGCTGCCTTTCCGTCATATAATGAAACATTGTAGCGCGGGGTGGAGCAGTGGTAGCTCGTTGGGCTCATAACCCAAAGGTCGGAGGTTCAAATCCTTCCCCCGCAATCTGGGGCCGGTGAATGACCGGCCTTTTTCGTTTGGGTTACACACCACATTTTCACCGACGAGTATTTGACTCCCGTTCTTGTTCCCCACGAGGAACAGAGAACAAAACCTCGACAATCTCCAAAAATCGCGCGCTCCAACTCCACAGTCGCCCGCCGTTCCGACTCCCTATACGTGTGGGTGTACACATTCGCGGTCATCGTCACGTTCGTGTGCCCAAGCAGCTTCTGAGCCAGCTTGATATCTCCGGTTTGGTCATTGATCAAACTGGCGGCAGCGTGCCGGAAGGCATGGAAAACCGATGCGCGCGTCGTTCGAACAATACCCAGCCGGTCCAGCATCGGGTATAGCACATCCTTGCGAACCACATCGGGATGAAGCGGACTCCCGTCGGATTTACAGAAAACAAAAATCTTCGCCTGACGTATTGAGAACCACGCAACCGGTCGGTAAACGCAAACGCCAACACGTCACCCATCGGCGAATGGCGGTC
>QHXA01000124.1 GCA_003222755.1 Acidobacteriota bacterium | reverse complement strand
GCCGTACTGGGGCTCGTTAGCCCCGCGGCCGCAGGAGAGCAGGTACCTTTCGGCGGCCGCTTCACAGGGGTTGTTACTCTCAGTGGGGGTCCCGAGATCCTGACTGCGGCTGTGACCGCCACGGGAAACGCTACCCACCTTGGTCGGTTCACGTTAGCCATTCCGCACCTGGCGAACAGGGGGACCTCTCCCTTCCCGTTTCCCTGGACCTCCGCTGGGTTCTATCAGTTCGTGGCGGCCAACGGCGACACGCTATCCGCTAGCTTTACCGGGCAAGTCAATGCGATACCCGGCGGCCTCGCCGCTGTGGAAATCGCGACGATCACAGGCGGTACGGGCCCGTTCGCTGGTAGCACCGGGGGCTTCACCGTCCAGCGCGTCGTGTTGGTAGACCCCGCCACGGACACCCGCACGACCATCGGGTCCTTCGACGGGATCATCTCCTCCCCTGGTGCGGCCGGAAAATAGTAACTGAGAGTGGGAATGGCTCTTCCGTTCTGAAAAATCTACAGAAGCCGCTGTCGAAAGATAGCGTCCTGTACCGCCACATTCGGACTTCTTCATCCACTATAGAGACGATGCCGAAGTCCACTGCTTTCTGCTGATGCAGCCGATGGAGGAGAATCTGCGGCGCATCGAGCGCAGGCAGGCGCGGCACGTGCGATTGACGAGCGCGAGTTCGAGCATAGGACCTTTGCCGAGGAAAGACGAGCGCTTGCAAGACCAAGGCTCGGAATGCGCACTCGTGTATAACGCCGAAGGGGTTATGTATTTCCGCTCTGACGATTGCTCAACCCTTGGTGACTTTTGGCGACTAATCCGCGAGGCGTGAGGCGGTGTTCATTCTTCGCAAAAGACGACTTCTGGAACCTTGGAACAGTGAAAAATGCTCGCAGGATGGGGTTCGCGAAAGTGATGTTGTGATTACAGAAGCCGACTTCTCGGAGCCTAACTGCGCGTGTAGTCTTACAGTATCGATAGGGTGTCCCATAGATACCGATGCCTGCGATAACTAGAGCAAGAATTGCGAATGCGCTGCAGAGCCGCGCAAACATGATCTCCTGGTTGATGATCCGGTCAATCTGCGCAGTCTGTGTCCTCACATTCGAAACCGGAACCCGGGTGCCGCCGTAACACGTCGAGGCCTCCCGCCCCTTCCTTGATGACGAGTCTTGGCAGATCCGCGCGTTCACGGTCATTTGTGGCGGTACGGGCAACCCATTGCTGAAATACAGGACCGAGGTGGGCCTGTGCCTGGGCGATTGTCACATTCGGGCGAAGCCGCGCCGACAACGGTGAAAGGAAACATTATTAATAAGGAAAGGATCGATTCACCCCGGGCATTCGCAGGCCCGCCGAGATGCCTCTGCGCAAAACCATAGCTCACCACCACCGCGGGCGCCCGCCGGCATGGTCGTCATCAACTCTGAGCAACCGTCCAGATGCCGGAAGAACACCGAGACCATGGAAATAATCCTACGTGTTAAACCACAACGTTCATCGGCTGTCCGGCAAGAAACGAAATGACATTTTCAATCGCGAGCGCGAGTCCGGCCTCGGTCGTTTCGGACGTTATGCCTGCTGAGTGCGGCGTGAGCACCACGTTCGATAATGAGTAGAAAGGTGAGCCAGGGCGGAGGGGTTCATTCGCGAATACGTCCAGACCTGCGCCGGCAATCCGATTCGTCGCAAGCGCCTCGATGAGGTCTGCCTCCTTCACAATTCCGCCGCGGGCGGTGTTAATAAAAATGGCGCGCGGCTTCATCAGCTCAAAGTGTTCGCGCCGGATCAGGCCCACAGTGTCGGACGACTGCCGCACGTGCACGCTCAGCACGTCCGATTGCCGGAAGACCGGAAGACATCATCAAATCCAACCCATTCCGCGGCGTCACCTTGAGGATGAAACGTCCACGCCAGGACGCGCATCCCGATTCCTCTTCCAAGCTTCGCCACCTCGCGTCCGATCGCGCCCGTGCCGATCAAGCCAAGCGTCTTCCCGCGAAGCTGCGTGACCATAGCGCGCGGCCACTTGCCTTGCCGCACCTGCTGATCCACCTGAACGATCTGCTTTGCAACGGCCATGATGAGGGCCAATGTGTGTTCGGCCACCGCGATCGCCGACACCCCTGGAGTGTTCGTGACCCGGATTCCCCGTATCTTTGCTGCCGCGAGATCGACGTTGTCAATGCCCGTTCCCCAAATAGAAATCAGGCGCAGCTTTGGGCACTTCTCCAACACCTCGGCAGTAAATCTCGAAGTCGAGCGGATGTTGATGACAATCTCGGCGTCGGCGATGCGGTCAACCAGGTCCTCCGGGCCGGAAGGTCGATCCGAATAGATTCGAACGTCGTATGGCGTGAGTTTCTCATACGCGATGCTCGGAAGCATTACGGACGGTTCATCGTCCGGTATAACAATGCGCGGAATCACGAGTGCTATTTGTGTTGCGAAAACAGCCATTCCACGAGACCAGGCTCCTGAAAGGCCCTGAACCAGACGTCGTGCCCCACGCCTCTGTATTCGGTGTAACGTGGGTCGCCTCCCGCTTGCCGGATTGCGGCGATCATCTTTCGCGATTCAGTTACCGGCACCGTAGGATCGGACTCGCCGTGAAATGCCCAAATGGGAATATGGGTAATAACGCTGGCGCGGCTTGAATTGCCGCCGCCGCAGAGTGGAATGGCTGCTGCGAACAGGTCCGGCCTGGTTGTGATGAAATACCATGTTCCGAATCCTCCCAGCGACTGTCCTGCAACATAAATGCGTGCAGCGTCGATGTTGAATTCGCTTTCGACTGAATTCAGCAGCTCGAGAACGAGCGGAAAGTCCATCGTCCACGATCCAATCCGAGACTGGGGAGCCAACACAAATGCCGGATGTTTCGCCTGGACTTGTGGCGCCGTCCACGTGTGTGTACCGCGAAGGCTGGCGCCGGAGATTTGCTTGAAATTATCGCCGCCGACGCTGCCTGCACCATGCAGCCAAAGGATCAGCGGATACGGGTGACTTTTGTCGTAGTCCGGGGGAACGAACAGACGGTACGGCATCGTCTTGTAGGTTCGCGCCTGAAACCCATCGACCGGTTTTTGAGGCGAGAGAAGAAGCAGCGCGAGCAAAAGCATGCAAGAAGTATATGGTATGTAAGCGTGGGCTTTATCCTGCGCCTACGATTTACTCCGCGTACTGCGTCTCGTCGCCTTCGCCGCTTTTCTTGCCTTGCGGTGCGTCGACCGCTTGTGCATCCGGGTTTTGGCTACGCCTTCTAATGTTTCTTCGTTTCCGATTTCGATATGTTGTTTTCGCATCAGGCCGCTCTCTTTCCGATTTTCGCACCACCATCTCTCAACAGTTCCATCGCCTCGCGCCCGATTCCTTCAACGTGTGCGACTTGTTGCCAAGCCGTAAACGGCCGGGCATTGATCAGAGCCCGCGCTCTGTAATGATCCAGCACCGGCAGCTTCTGAAGTTCTTCAAGGGTCGCTTCATTGAGATCGATGTCCTTGAAGTCTTTTCGTTTCGCCATAGACGTGGGTCCCCTCCATTCTTAGCTGCAATTTGCGGACCGCGTTATCATTAGGTCCTCCCGGAGGCTCACTATGAAACTCAGACTGTTTTTGCTGGCTGGAGTACTACTGATGGCAGCGTCAGTAATTGCGCAAAATGCGCAGGATTTCAGCAAAGTGGAAATCAAAACGACGAAACTCACGGACAAGTTCTACACGCTCGAAGGTCAGGGCGGCACAATTGGAGCATTGGTCGGGCCGGATGGCGTATTCCTCGTTGATACGCAATTCGCACCGCTCACGGAAAAAATTGTCGCGGCCGTGAAAAAAATCTCGTCAAGTCCGATCAAGTTTGTCGTGAATACGCATGTCCACGGCGACCACACGGGCGGCAATGAAAATTTCGGGAAAATGGGCGCCGTGATTTTTTCCCGCGATCAATTGCGCGCCCGTCTGGCGCGGCCCACGGGCAATGCCCAGCCCGCGCCTGCGGCGGCCCTGCCAGTCGTGACCTATGACGGTCCCGTCACGATTCACATGAACGGCGAAGACGTTCAGTTGATTCCGATCCGTTCCGCGCACACGGACGGTGACACGCTCGTTCGTTTTCCAGGGCTGGACGTGTTGATGACTGGCGACTACTACCGATCCGTCGGGTATCCAAACATCGATCGCGCGAATGGCGGCACATTGAACGGAATGCTAGAAGGACTCGGCAGAACCATCGGTTTGGCCGGCCCAAACACCAAGATCATTCCGGGGCATGGCCCGACAGTCGACCGCGCCGCGGTCACTGCGCATCGCGACATGATTCTCGGGGTTCGCGATCGCGTCGCGGGGATGGTTAAGCAGGGGAAGACCGCGCAAGAGATCATCGCGGCAAAACCAACCGCTGACTACGATTCTAAAATTGAGCAAGCGGCGATGACGTCCGAGCGCTTCATCAATCAGCTTTACGCGGAGCTCGGCGGCAAGTAAATGCTTTCCCAGGAGGACAACGAGCGGCTGACGCACGTCGGGCCCGGCACTCCGATGGGCCAACTTCTCCGCCGGTATTGGGTGCCAATCGCTGCGCTGACGGAGTTTGACAAGACGTCTGTGAAGCCCGTCCGCCTGCTCGGTGAAGATCTTGTTTTGTATAAGGACCTGCAGGGTACCTTCGGCCTCATCGACCGCCAATGTGCGCACCGCCGCGCCGATCTGTCTTACGGATTCGTTGAAGCGTTTCGTTGCCCATCGCGCATCGAAGCGTATTCGTGGATGGTCTCACTTTGGACGAACTGTTGGCGCACCCGATCTTCAGCACGCAACTGACCGGTTATGCATTTCAGGCTGGACAGCCAGAGGAAATCAGACGAGCGTACGAAGACGCGATGGGTATAGCCACAAAAAGGCACAAAACGCTCAAGACTATTTTGTGAATTTTGTGCCTTTTTCTGGCTATCTCATCACGCCGGTATGTCCGAGAGAATACCGGCCGGGTTGAGGCCAGATCGTCAGGCCATGCGGTTCGGTTCCGACAGCAATCGTTTTCACGGCGCCGCTGGTTGTGTCGATTGCGTAAACAACCTTGTCGAAACGTCCGGACAACCACAGAAATTTGCCATCCGCGCTGACGTTCCCCATATCGGGGCTGCCGCCGCCGGGAATCGGCCAGGTCTTTTCTACCTTCTGCGTGGCGAAATCAATGACCGAAATGCTGCCTGGCCCGTGCGATTTGACGTCGCCCATGTGGGTGCCGCGGTTCGTCACATAAAGTTTCTTGCCGTCACGGCTGGGATAAAGACCGTGCGCCCCCCGGCCCGTTGGAAGAAATCCGGCTTGTTTGAAATTCTGAGCGTCGATGAGGAACACGCCGTCCGCTTGCATATCCGCAACGAACAGAAACTTTCCGTCAGGCGAGATGCGAATGTCCTGCGGCATGCTATGCGTCACAGCGTTCTGAGAAGCACCCTGTTGTGTGAGCTTCAGGTATCCAACAATTTTGCGATGCAGCAGATCAATTTTGACCAGTCCGCCCCCCGCAAACTCGCAAGTGAAGAACGCGTAGAAGCCCTCGATCGAGAAATCCGCATGATTCACGCCAGAACACTGCGACGTAGGAATCGTGTACTGGATCTTCATCGTGTGCGGGTCCCGGAATTCAAGCTGCTTCAAGGCCTCGGCCACCACGATTGCCGATTGACCATCCGGTGTGAAATACATGTTATATGCATCCGGGACTTTGATGGTCGTGCCGGGCTTTCCGGTTTTGGGATCGATGGGAGTCAAGATGCCGGAAAGCTTCCTTTCGGCGCTGCCGGCCACCCAGAGCGTCTTCAAGTCCCACGAGGGGATGACGTGTTGCGGATTACCGCCTATGACGTAATGATCGACAACCTGAAACATGGAAGGATCGATCACATAAACATCGCCCGACTTGACATTCGGCACGTAAACGCGAGACAGGGCTCCCATAGTGGCCGGACTGAGTTTGCCTGCCGTAGCCTCGCTGTACACGTTTCTTGGGTTAATCACAGGCGGCATTCCCGGAAGCGTCTGGAGGGGTGCCTGGGTGAGGGTCAGGATTAGACCAAGAATATATTTGAAAATCATCTCAACCTCGCGACAGCCATCGTAGCAGAGGGGCGGGACGTTTCAGGGCATTTCAAATCGGAGGAAAGTCCACTGCTGCCGGGAGGGACGTGACCGGAAATTTTGAATTGAACGAATCGTGCAATCTCAAATCCGAAATCCGAAGTATCAGATTGGACTGCCTGTCGTGCGTTTGTCGCCAGTCCAATTAGAGATTTCGGATTTGAAATTACAGGATTCGTTCAATTCAAATTATTTCTTCGATGGCCACAGAACGCCCTGATCTGCCTTCGCCACAGGCGCCAGGCCCTTGTACAGGAACCGCTGCACACGCTGACCACGATAGGTTTCGGTTGTGTAGATGTTGCCCTTCGAATCGGTGGCGATACTGTGCACGCCATAGAACATCCCGGGTTGCCGGCCGCCTTCGCCGAAAGTGGTCAGCACTTGTAGAGAGTCACGATCGATGATGTGCACGCGATCGTTTTCGCCATCGGTAAGGTAAATGTACTTTTGCTGCGCATCCCTTGAGAATGCGATGTCCCACGCGGAGCCCGAGCCGAGCGTCCGTTTCTCGAAGAATGCTTCCTTCACAAAAGTTCCATCGGGCTTGAACACCTGAATCCGATCATTTGCGCGATCGCACACGTATAACAAGCGATCGACGGAGAGATCGGCGCAATGGACGGGATTGCGGAACTGTTGAGCGGGCGGCGCGTCCGGATTGTATGGGCCGAGGTTTGCATCGCTCGGCTTGTTGCCATAGGCGCCCCAATGCCGCTTGTATTTTCCGGTATCCGCATCGTAGACGATCACGCGGTGATTGCCGTAGCCATCCGCGATGTACGCCTCATTTTCTTTTTTATCAACGAAGATCTTGGCGGGCCGGCGCAGGTTCTCCACATCGTTGCTGCCTTTGCTCTGGCCCGGCTTACCGATCTGCATGAGAAATTTTCCGGCCTGCGTGAACTTCAGGATCATCGCGTCGTTCGTGTAACCCAGCGCACCGCCGGCCTGCTCCTCATTTTGTTCTTGACCTGTACGTGCGGGGGCAGCCTCGCCCCGAGCAGCCTCGCCCCGAGGAGCGGCGGCTCGCTGTCCGCGCCCGCCGGCTGCGGCACCGCCGGGCGGTGTGCCGACGCCGTTTCCACCGATCCACACGTAGCCTTTGTAGTCAATGGTGATGCCGTGATTTGAATCCGGCCAGTCGTAGCCTTGTCCAGGGCCGCCCCAACTCGAGATCAGATTGCCTTCTTGATCGAATTGCAGGATAGGCGGGGCCGCCGCGCAGCACTGCGCGATCGGCGGCTTGGTGGTGGCATGCACCTCGCCTGCTTCGAGCGAGCCGGCGCGGTGGATGATCCAAACGTGTTCTTGCGCATCCACGGAAACACCGATGGTCTGGCCGAGAATCCAATGGTTCGGAAGCGGCTTCGGCCATAGAGGATCGACTTCAAAGCGCGGGGCCATGACTCCTGCGGCTTCCACCGCAGCCCGCTTCTGCAACACGACGCTGGCTACCGCAAGTGTGCCGAGCAGCGTCAGAAAGATCACACCGACGTAGAGATTACGTTTCACGCTGTCCTCCTAAATAGGACGGTCGCGACCGTCCCCTTACAGTTGATTGAGGAAACGATTTGCTGCGGGCATTTTATATCAACACGGGTTCTTGACTTCAAGGAACGTGTCGAATATTGTCGAGCCCACTTCAGATGGGAAGCGAAACTTCCGTTTGGCCCGCAGTCCGGATTGCCGCTCAGCTATATGCATCGCGGCAAGCAGTACATCGTGTTCGCCGCTTCCGGCACTCCATCAAACCTACTTCGCCGTCTGCGCCTGGAATTCGACGATGTCGTCATGGTGAACCACGTACCTAATTTGTATCGGGCGGCAACAGACTTCGCAGTCTTCGATATATGTTTGGCTTCGAACCGACATATCGAGGACGATCGAGATCTGCTCGCCGCAGTTAGGACATCTGAAGAAGTGTTCCATAAGTTTTTAGTGTGGTATTGACATATCAGCGTGGTTCCTGTAAACAGTCCCGACAGCAGGAGGAGTTAATCATGAAGTACCGTATCTACGGTCTACTGGCCGTAGGATTTGCCATCTTTTTAGCGGCTCGGCCTTTGATAGCACATCACGAGATCCTGGCAAAGTTCGACGACAAGAAACCGATGACCCTGAAAGGTACTGTAACAAAGCTCGATTGGGCGAATCCCCATGTACATATTTTCATGAATGTACAGAATGGGAATTCGCAAGCGAATTGGGCCGTTGAGCTGGAAAGCCCCATTGATCTCGGAAGGGCCGGTTGGACTCGCGATGCAGTCAAGCCGGGCGATGCGCTCACGGTGCAGGGGATTGCGGCGCGGAACGGGAGCCGGCAGGTTTGGGCCAACTCGGTCGTGATGGCGAACACGAATAAAAAACTTTTCGACGGAGCGACTCCGCCCAAACCGGCAGCCAATGCCGCTACTGGCCCGACGCCTCGATGGCCCGATGGTCAACCCAGACTGGGTCCTCCGCCTGGACAAACCGGTTATTGGGGCGCCCCAACCGCAACCGCTCTGATACAGACCGGCGCAAACGTAGCTGTTGATGCGTATGGGCTGCTGAAGAATGTCGCCGACGTTGATAAGGTCGCCCCTTTACAAAAATGGGCGCGAGATTTGTTCGAACTGCGACAGCGCAACCTCCTCAAAGACGATCCTTTGTTTTTGTACTGTATGCCTCCCGGCGGTCCACGACAGTTCCAATTGCCCTATGGGCTTCAATTCAGCGAAGACCGGGATCGCAGGCGGATTTTCGTTCTGATCGGTAGTGGAAATCGCAATTACCGGATTATCTATACCGACGGGCGGCCTCAACAGGGGCAGATTCGTGGCGACGCGGATAACCCACTCTACTACGGACGCGCTGTCGGGAAGTGGGAAGGCGATAGTCTCGTGGTCGACACGAAAGGTTTCAACGAGAAGTTTTGGTTCACCAATGGCGGCCTTCCACATACCGAACAACTTCATCTGATTGAGCGGTTCACGCGTACGGACATGAATACCTTGAAATATGAAGTAACAATTGACGATCCAGGGGCGTACACCAAAACGTGGACCAGCGGCTGGAACTTGAAGTGGATTGCGGGCGAGGAACTGCCGATCTATTATTGTCAGGACAATAGGCCTTAGCTTTTAATTCGTACAGACGGGTCGCAGGCCCGTAAAGCTCGTTCCAATTGATGTAGGCTGCGGGCCTCAGCCCGCATGAGGAGGAATCTCGATGAGAAAAGGCGTAGTCGTTTTCTTTGCCCTCGCTCTTGGTGTGATCGCGTCGGTGGCTCCGGCAATAGCACACCATTCGTTTGCGGCAGAGTTTGATGCGAACAAGCCGGTTACCATGAAAGGCTACGTTACGAAGATCGAATGGACCAACCCGCACGTTTGGTTCTATATCGATGTGAAGAAACCCGACGGCGCCGTGGAGAACTGGGGCTTTGAAATGGGCCCCCCGCATGGTCTCCAGGGCCGTGGCTGGACTCGCACAACAATGAAGCTTGGTGACGAAGTTGAAGTCGCCGGTACTCTGGCGAAAAATGGAACCAAGCGCGGCAATGCCAGGAGCGTGACCATGGTCAGCACTGGCAAGAAATTGGGCGCGGCATCCAGCGAAGCCGAAACACCCTAGAATTTCAATATCTGAAATCCGAAATAGCAGATCGGACGGGGACACTTCACAGAGTCCAATCTGCAATTTCGGATTTCGGGATTTGTTTCGTTACAGCGCCAAGCCCTACAAATTGGATCCGGAGGTCATGAGATGCGTCATCGTTTGATCATTGTGTGTTCAGCCCTAGGGCTGGCGCTCATCACTGTCTTGGTGCTGCCGTCATTGTTGAAAGCTCAAGGCCAACAGCCCCAAGGCCAGCCCCAGCCGCAGGGAGACACACAAGGGCAACGCCAAGGTGGATTCGGTGCCCGTGGCCAGCAAGGCGGACGCGGTGGTCGCGGTCAACAACCCGCCGGCCCTTCGAAGCCAACCCCCCGCTGGCCTGACGGTCATCCGAGATTGGGATCTGAGCCGGAACAAAAGGGAA
>QHXA01000123.1 GCA_003222755.1 Acidobacteriota bacterium | reverse complement strand
GAAGATCGGACCCCGGCAGGGGTGCGAGGAGGTGCACACGCCTGCGGCGTGCGGCATGTGCCCTTACCTCGCTAGTGGGTTCGGCCTGACCTGGAAGTGCACGACCTTACCTTTCGTGCCCTTACCGCCTTCGATGTGCCACACGAAGTGCGTGCCGTAGTTCGCCCACAGGCCGCGATCCTTCCAGCTGCCGTTCGGATTATCAATCCGTCCGTCCATACCGCGCGAGTAGAACCCGAGCGGATACGGAACGCGGAACTTGATCCACTCTTTCGTCTGCGTGTTCAGAGCCAGCAGAGCGTCAGAGTTCGAACCCGTAGCAAATGGCGTATCTTTCCCGAGCTGCATGATGTTGTGCTGATCCACCCAGTTGTAA
>QHXA01000122.1:10321-12413 GCA_003222755.1 Acidobacteriota bacterium | reverse complement strand
AGAGGATTACAAGAAAGGCGTGGACTTTATGCGTGAGGCCGCCGATATCGCCAAGCCATACGGCGTCACGCTGATGTTGGAGTTTGCGCGAACGTCAAGGTTTGTAGCCTCGCTTCCAACCGCTTTGAAGATGGTCCGCGAAGTGAACCATCCGAATTACCGAGTGATGATGGACACGTACCACTTCTGGGGAGGCATCAGCAAATTCGAAGACCTCGAACTGCTGCGTGATGGCGAACTTCACCACCTTCACTTCGAAGATGTTCCAGCCGAACCCATCCGCGAACTTCAAGGACAACCCGACCGAAGATTTCCAGGAGAAGGCATCGTGCCGCTGCGGCGGATCGTGGAAGTGTTGAAGCGGAAGAAATACATTGGAGCGGCCTCACTGGAGTTGTTCCAGGCCGCTACGCCTGCATTGCAGGATGTCGACCCATACCAAATGGCCACGAAAGCAAAAGCAGCCATCGAGCCGTTGATTGCTTAAGTTTGTCCGTTTTGCACACGCCGGAGGCGTGCCAGGAAATTAGCCAGGGGTACGCGTTTTTTGCGTACCCCTGGTATTGGACCAACCGAAGATCGGACCCCGGCAGGGGTGCGAGGAGGTGCACACGCCTGCGGCGTGCGGCATGTGCCCTTACCTCGCTAGTGGGTTCGGCCTAACCTGGAAGTGCACGACCTTACCTTTCGTGCCCTTGCCGCCTTCAATGTGCCACACGAAGTGCGTGCCGTAGTTCGCCCACAGGCCGCGATCCTTCCAGCTGCCGTTCGGATTATCAATCCGTCCGTCCATACCGCGCGAGTAGAACCCGAGCGGATACGGAACGCGGAACTTGATCCACTCTTTCGTCTGCGTGTTCAGAGCCAGCAGAGCGTCAGAGTTCGAACCCGTAGCAAATGGCGTATCTTTCCCGAGCTGCATGATGTTGTGCTGATCCACCCAGTTGTAATAGTGGAAGTCGGCCGGAATTGTAGTTCCCTTCAGCTTCGGGCCATCGGTTTCATACAGCGTCCAGCCTTCTCTGCACTGGCTGCCGTCGGTCTTCGCCGGACCATTCAGGTCCTTGCATTTGCGAACATCGAAAGTTGCAAGATGGCTGCTGGCCGCAAGAGCCGTCCAGACGACGCCATTGCTGTCGATATCCACACCGCGCGGATCGAACCCGGGTTCCGGTATCTTGAAGATCGTCGCTTTGCAGCTTTCCGGAGGGTTGTTACCGCGTTGCAAGCGAACGAGCATGCCCGGAAATGGATTTTCGCTGATTCCCCAAACGGAGTCGTCAACGGGACTCGGAATCACCGAGTACAGGTTGTAGCGCACCATCGTGTCGAGCTTCGGATCGTAGGGCGCTGCGGCTGCGGCATCGCCACGTCCGCCGCGTCCGCCGGCCCGTTGACCACCGCCACCCGCCGCGGGCGCCGCGGGAGCCCCGCCGCCGGTGTCGCCCTGGTACAGAAGCTCGTTACCGCTGATTCGCGGTGTCGTTGTGTTCCACGGTCTCGTAATTTTTCCGTCGCCGTTCGTGTCGAGAACCTGGCCGCACCAGCCGACGGCGGTTTGTTCGGCTTTGCGCTCGTCCTTCGTTTCTGCCAATGTTTTGTCGTACAGCTTCGTATTGATCCAGCCGACCATCGGGCCGCCCAATTCGTTGAAATACACCGTCTCATCCGGATCGGTATCGAACTGCAGGTGGTGTGTGCTGTAGCAGGTTTCTATCAGTTGCCACTTCTGAGTCTTGGGATCGTAATACGACGCTTGACGACCGCTGTTCTGAAGCGGGAACCAGTCGGCCGACTTGTTTCCTAACGAAGCGTCGTTGCACCATTTCGGTTCTTCCCTGCCGCGGATCTTCGACGTTGTCCATACGCGGCCCTTGCTGTCGATCATAGGATTGTGCGGGTCAGCCGGGTTGTACGGAGGATTCGCCCATAGATGTTCGTTGCCCCAATGCAGCGATGGCATGACCGGTTTCGGGAAACGGGACGGCACATTCGATTTGTCTTCGCGCGTCGGAATATCAATGGCAAATGTACTGTTCTCCTTTGGATCGAGCACTACGAGTTGCCCGTGGCCTGCAGATACTGCATAAAC
>QHXA01000122.1:1783-10116 GCA_003222755.1 Acidobacteriota bacterium | reverse complement strand
GTAGCGTCGAGTACATAGAGTCGCCGCGGACTCCGCCATGCAGCCGCCGCTCCCAAGCTTCGGTCGAGGTGTGAACGTTCGTATCGGCCTTGTAGACGTGATCCACGTTGCGCGTGAGCTTATTTCCGAGTTGATGGCAGAAGTTGCAACCCGACTTGAGCTGGTTGATCCAATGATTCTGGGTCAGCATTCCGGCGCCGATGCCATTGCCCTGCGCTCCCGTACCTGGGAACAGGCTGCGATCCGGTGGCGCCATTAACGACAGCCAATAGTTGCCCGGATACACCTGCGCCGCTTCCTGCGGAGTCTTTGCAGTCGTAGCTCTCAGCGTGATCGACTTCGTGTCCGGCTTCATCGTAATCGGAGTTGAATCGACGAGGCCATATCCTCGAACCCAAACCTTGTAGTTGGCGTTCGGCAAATCGGGCACCATGAATTTGCCCTGATCGTCGGTCACGACGATCTTAATGAAATTTGTCAGCAGGTCCTTCGTTTCGGCGATCACCCACACGCCGGCTTCAGGGCCTTTTTCACTTTGGACTACACCTTGAATGTAGCCCGTCGGCGCGGGAACGTTTCGCTGTGACTGCAGCAGCGCACTGCTTGGATACGCCCCTAACCCAGCGAACAGAGCGATCAGACCCACGCACAGCGCGGCGGTCCTGATCCCCGAACGGGTCGACGTCTTCATACAAATCCTCCTGTGGAATATCTGGAACGATAATGACTTATCAGCCGAGCAGTATAGGCGGCCGAGAGGCATCTAAGCAAGGGATCAGGGAACCAACATAGTTAAGATAGTTTGAGCTAAGAATTTTGAAATTGGACGATTGGACGAATTCGAAATTGGACGATTCCTGCACCTCAAATCCGAAATCCGAAATCTCGGATTGGACGGCCTGATCCGCGTGCGCCGAGTTCAATGTGAGACTTCGGATTTCGGATTTGAGGTGCAGGAATCGTCCAATTTCAAAATCTTTACTCGACCGGGTACACTCCGTTGGGAAAGACCTCCGCGTGATAGCCTTTGGATCCCACCGTTCGCGCTAGCGGACTGCGCGGGTCCTGCCCCACGGTCAAATAGAGATTTCGGCATTTGCAAAGTGGTAGGGTGAATGCCAAATTGTAATACTAGACCCGTGGTTCCTGCTGGCTCACACAATGAATGGTGCCCAGCCCGTGCACCATTGCGGTTGCGTGGACGCCGACAACGCGGCGCGATGGGAAGCACGTCTGAATAATATCGAGAGCACGTTGATCGTTCGCGTGGCCGAAAACCGGAACCACGACGGCGGAATTGCCGGCGTAAAAATTCGCGTAACTCGCCGGTAAGCGCGAGTGCCTGTCGCCGATGTATCCGGGCATAGGCAACTTCACGACATTCAGGCCGAAACCGACTAGGCGCTCGTAGTTTTCTTTAAGCACCTTGTAATTTTCATCGGCAGGATCTTCTTCGAATGCGCAGAGCACGGCATCTTTGCTGACGAATCGCGCGATATCGTCAACATGGCCGTCGGTATCGTCTCCCGCAATGCCTTCTCGAAGCCAGAGCACGCTCGAAATGTTCAGGTATTCCTTCAGGCATTCTTCAATGTCTGCGCGAGTGAGATTCGGATTGCGGTTCTGGTTCAGGAGACACTGTTCGGTCGTTGCCACAATACCTGCGCCATTCACTTCAATCGAACCTCCCTCCAAAACGATGCCGGGCTCGAATATTGGGATACGCAGAATCTTGTTCAGCTCGACGGGAATCCCGTCATCGCCGATCAAATCGTCATACTTGTTTCCCCACGCATTAAAAATCCATTTCACGATGCCAAGGCTACGTTGCTCGCGATTCACGACAAATGTTGGTCCGTAATCCCGAATCCATGAATCTTGGGTCATGACCGTCAAGAACACGACCTGAGTGAGCGCAATGCCCTCACGGTCCAGAGCAAGCCGAATTCGAACCTCGCTCTCAGTATCTTTTACGAGCAGTTTCACTTTCTGACCCGTGTGCAGCGCCCGAATGATTTCGATGTAACTCCGTTGCACCTCTTCGAGCATTCCATTGGGCCAGGTCGTCTCGTTGTGAGGCCACGCCAGCCAGACGGCCTGTTGAGGCTCCCACTCGGCGGGCATGCCGTAGCCGAGACTTTTCGGCGTTGGGTGTTTCATCGGACGAGATCCGTATAGCTCTGCGGCCGCCGGTTATGCAGGAACCGCCAGCCTTCTTGGGAAACGCGAATGCGGCTCAAGTCGAGGCTCGCGATCAGCACCTCTTCTTTTGAACGAGAGGCGCGCGCTAGAACTTCACCGAAGGGATCGGCAACGAACGAACCGCCCCAAAAGCGCAGGTCACCTTCCCGGCCGACGCGATTCACGGCTGCGGTGAAAATGCCATTAAGGGAGGCGTGAGCACGCATCGCATCTTCCCAACGCTGCGCGGAGAATGGTTCATCGCGCTTGAGTTCCTTGAACCAGCCAATCGCGGTCGGATAAAAAATGATCTGTGCCCCTTGAATGGTGTTGATGCGAGCGGCTTCCGGGTACCACTGGTCATAGCAGATGAGCGGCGCGATCACAGCCTTGCGCGCGTTCACTTGAACGTAGCCGAGGTCCCCCGGCGCAAAATAGTACTGCTCGTAATACTTCGGATCGTGCGGGATATGCATCTTTCGGTATTTCCCCGCAGGTAATCCGTCCGAGTCGAACATCAGCGTTGTGTTGTAGAACTTTCCGTCATCACTCTTTTCGTAAATCGAGCCGCCGATCAAAAACACGCGATTCGCCGAGGCGCATGCCTCGAGGAATTGCGAAAGCCGGCCGGGGACCGGTTCTGCGGTATCGAAAAATCGCTCATCCTTCGTCTGAGCAAAGTAGCGCTGGGCGAACAATTCCTGGAGACAGACGATGTCCGCGCCTTTTCGTGCGGCTTGTTTGATGAATGATGCCGTCTTGTCCAGGTTCTGTCGAAGGTCGTCACCAACCTTGGTCTGAACGAGACCGACCTTGACCAGATGTCTCGCCATGTCACTTACGGAACCAGAACGATCTTGCCGTAAGCGCCCGGCTCCATCACGAACTGATGGGCACGCGGCGCGTCAGCCAGCGGCAATTCGTGGCCGACGAACGGCCGGACGGTGCCGTTTTCCAGACCCGCAATAATCGCGGCGTGAATCTCCCGAAGATCGGCTTCGGTTGCTGCGAATAACGTAAGTCCGAAAATGGCAGCTTCTCGAGTCATGGCCTCACGCGGATTGATTTCGACGTTTCCCCTGTTCCCGATCACAACTACGCGACCGCCGGGCGCCAGCATGGTCAGATCTCTTGCCAGATTCACGTTCGCCAGCATTTCGGTGATGAGATCCACGCCTCGGCCTTCGGTAATGTTTAGTAACTGCTTGTCATAGTCGGATGCGCGATGATCCAACACATGATGCGCCCCCTGCTCGGCCACCAACGCACGGCCTTTTTCCGTTCCGCCTGTTCCGATCACTGTTAATCCTGCGGCACGAGCAAACTGTACGCAGGCAACACCGACACCGCCTGTGGCGCCATGCACGAGCACCGTTTCGCCCGCCTTTGTTCGCCCGCGTTGGAACAACGCCCGATAAGCCGTGCCATAAGGCACACCAAGCGCGGCGCCTTGAGCGAAAGAAATTTTGCCAGGCAAATGATGCACGCGGGATTCTTCGCAAAGAGCCAGTTCCGCGCATACTCCCGTGATCGAGCCATTCGTGTAAACGCGATCACCTGCTTTGAAACGCTTCACATTCGGGCCGACCGCTTCCACGATGCCGCCGGCATCAGTTCCCGGCGTAAAGGGAAGGTTTGGTTTCCGTGCGTATGCACCAGCACGGATGTACGTATCGACCGGGTTAACGCCTGCGGCCTTTATACGGACAAGCACCTGGCCGGAATCCGCTTTTGGGTCCGCGACATCCTGGATTTTCAGAACCTCCGGTCCGCCAAATTCGCTGACACGAATCGCTCTCATGGGATCGTCCTCCTTCGTGGAACAAGCAGATGATTATATTTAAATGAGGCAGTGTATGATCCATTCAACTTATGCGTGCCTGGATTCTGTTGGGCATCGTTGCCATCGGTGCGGGATGCAGCGTGCATTCTAGGCCAGCACCTGCAACATGGGCAGTGGCCATTCACGGCGGAGCGGGAGTGATTGAACGTGCGTCGATGAATCGGGAAACCGAGGCGGCTTATCGCGCGGCTCTCTCCGGGGCACTCGAAGCCGCAGCTAAAGTGCTTCGCGAAGGCCGACCTGCGCTGGATGCCGTCGAATCAGCCATCCGGCTTATGGAGGATGATCCGCTGTTTAATGCAGGGCGCGGCGCCGTATTCACTGCGGCAGGTCGCAATGAACTCGATGCTTCCATCATGGAGGGCGCAACGCTGAATGCCGGAGCTGCCGCCAGCGTCACTCGCGCGCGGCATCCCATCACATTGGCCCGCACGGTCATGCAAAAATCGCCACACGTGATGCTGGTTGGTGACGGAGCCGATTCCTTCGCCGAGCAACAGGGACTGGAAATCGTCGATCCATCTTTTTTCTTCACTGAGAGACGTTGGCAGGAACTGGAGAAAACACTAAAAGAACGTGGCGATCCGATTCCGGCGCGACCCGCCGGCGCACCCAAACCTCAGGGCGCGATTATTCCTGAGATACCGAGCGAACACGAATTCGGAACCGTAGGCGTGGTGGCACTGGATTCGCTCGGCAATCTCGCAGCCGGAACATCAACCGGAGGTACCAGCGGGAAACGCTGGGGACGCGTCGGCGACTCGCCCATCATCGGTGCGGGCACATACGCATCGAACCAGTCGTGCGCCGTCTCGGGCACAGGCGTCGGCGAGTTTTTCATTCGACTGACGGTGGCGCGAGAAATCTGCGCGCTCGTGCAATACAAGAACTTTGGCATACAACAAGCCGCGGACGAGGTGATTCAAAAACGTCTGACCGCGCTCAACGGCAGTGGCGGAGTGATTGTTGCTTCTCCCAAGGGCGAGATTGCCTGGAGCTTCAACACTCCCGGCATGTACCGCGCAAGCATGGCAGCCGACCGGCCAGCCAGAATTTCGATATTCAAAGACGAACCGTAGTCCATGAACTTCTTCTATTCCGTCGTTCGGATCGTCGTCATCGATCTCGTACTAAGTGGCGACAACGCCGTCGTTATTGGAATGGCCGCGCATCGCCTACCTCTGCGGCAACGTAAGCAGGCTATTCTCATTGGAGGCGGAGCCGCCATTGTGCTGCGGATTGGCCTCACCGCAATCGCCGCCCTTCTGTTGAGGACTCGAGGACTGCAACTCGTCGGCGGGCTGCTTTTGATTTGGATCGCGTTCAAACTTCTTAAAGAAGAAGAAGAGAGCCATGAGGGCGTAAAGCCGGCTGCAAGCATGCGTGAGGCGATCCTCACGATCCTCATCGCCGATTTTGTCATGAGCACGGATAACGTCCTCGGCGTGGCGGGCGCAAGTCAGGGCGATGTTGTGCTCTTGCTTTTCGGATTAGTCCTCAGCATGGCAATACTGATGTGGTTCGGCAGCATCGTCGCGAATTTAATCAACCGGTTCGTTTGGCTGTCCTACGTCGGCGCAGCGGTGATTGCCTGGACTGGCGCGGTAATGATTTTTGAGGATCCAATCGTGGTCAGCCGCGCTGCGTGGCTCAGCCGGTCTGTCGTGTATGCTTCGGCTGCTACGATCACAGTAGCAGTCACAGCGTTTGCGCACTGGTTTCATCGTGTGCGAGGCGCCGAAGAAGAATGATGTAACGCCACAGCCGGCATGAGCGTATGAATTTTCGGTAATTCGAGGTCAGATGTCGTCTGACCCATTTGCTAGCGTCAGAGAGTGTTTCAAACTCATTTAACAAGGGAGAATCGAATGAAAACGAAAGTCTGCATATTATTGATTTGCCTGTTCGCCGTTGCGGGTCTCGCTTTGGCCCAAGCGAAGGTCGACGGAAAATGGACCGCCGAAATCCAAGGCGGACGCGGACCTCAGATGGTCACCATCACATTGAAAAATGATGGCGGCAAACTGACCGGAACCGTCGAAGGTGGCCGCGGCGGCGCGATCCCTATTGAGGAAGGAAGCGTCAGCGGCAACACAATCAAGTTCAAACAAAAGCAAATGGGCCGTGGCGGCGAGGTCATTCTGAACTACACCGGCACGATTAGCGGCGACGAAATCAAGTTCACGCGTCAACAAGAAGGCGGCCAAGGCATGCCCGTAGAATTTACGGCAAAGAGAGCCCAGTAAATCCCCCCTGCCTCCTCCGCTGTAGCGGCGGTCATAGACTGCCGCTACAGCAGACGCTCCTCACATCACCGCTACGACGCGATTTACGACTTCCAAAAACCGAAATGTTTCGGGAATGTAGAAACTGAGTAGGCTCGTCAGCCCGACCTTGGGAAGGAGCGGATTGACGTGTCCGTACATACGGAGCAGTGTAAGGCTGTAACTCAACCCATTGGCGCGGGCAGCCTCCGCGAATTCAATCGTTTGTTGCGCCGGGATAACAGGATCATTGATGCCATGAATCAAAATAAGTGGGGCTCGCAGCTGCTGAACGAATTTCGAAGGCGAAAGAGCATCGAGACGGCGCCGCAGATTCTCCGGTCCTGCATCAAGCCGGGTCCGAAAATCTTCCGGGGTTGATGCTGAAAAAATAGCGAGTAGAGCTTTCGCTTCAGGAGAAAGCTTCTCCGGAGCGTCTGCTTCCAACGGGCTCTCGCTGCCGCGGTGTTCCGCGAGCGTGCGAAGGCGAGCTCGATCGGTTTCGTCGGCGACCAAGTCCGAGTTCGCGCCAAGATAAACCCATTTCAAGTAGGCGATTGATGTCTCCGGTCCTGTGACGACGAACTCAAGAGTTTCACGAATATCAAAGTACCCGCCGAATGCCAGAGCAAACCGCACATGATCGCGAATGTCCGCATCCGCCGCCGCGATCATGGCCGGCCCACACCCGTAGCTGAAGCAAGCGATGGCGGCGTTCTTGCCGATGAATTGAAATACCGCTTTGATGTGAGCAGCCTCCTCAGGCTGAAGGTGCTGTCTCCTCATCTCAACGAAATCCGGAACGAAAACTTGATATCCCACTTGTGCCAGAGCTTCAGAGATGCGAACCAGGTCAAGGCTGTTCTTGCCTGTGGGGTTCACGCCGTGAACGATCAGCAGAGGCGAATAAGCGTGATCGCCGGTGTAGATATCGATTGGAATCCCGCCATGCTCCACCGTTTCATGTCGAACCGCCCCCTTCCATGCATCAAGCGCGCTCGGGTATCCGAGAATTTTCAGCGCGAGGAAGGCAACCAGCAGGGAACGCCGGAGGAACAGCAGGACAAGGAGTAGGAAAACTGGGACAGCAGCCCATTTTTCACGTTGTGTAATTCGCATTGATGCGAATGTAGCCCTCGGTCAGGTCGCACGTCCAAACACGGGCCGACGCGGAACCCGAGTGCAGTGCGACACGGATCTGAATCTCTTTCTCGCGGAGTTTCTGTCGGGCATCCTCGAGCGTGGCGTCGGAAATCGGCACGCCGCCAATATAGATGTCAACATGGTCTGATTTTAGATCAACGCCGGAATTGCCGATCGCTCCTACAATACGGCCCCAATTGGGATCGGCGCCATAGATCGCAGTCTTAACGAGCGGCGAACGCGCTATGGTTCGGCCTATCGTATGCGCTGCTTCTTCGGTCGGGGCTCCCTCGACATAAATCTCGACGAACTTGGTAGCGCCTTCGCCGTCGCGGACGATTGCCGTTGCGAGTCGTGTACAAACGTCCAACAGACGATCGCGAAACTGACGGGAATCCGGTCGCACTCCCGAAGCGCCATTTGCAAGCACGACCACCATATCGTTCGTCGACGTGTCGCCATCGACCGAAATCGAATTGAAGGACCGGCTCACTGCATATCGCAAGCAGTCATCAAGCTGGGCCCCGGATATTTCGGCATCTGTCATGATGAACGAAAGCATCGTCGCCATGTCTGGATGAATCATACCCGCGCCTTTGGCAACACCCGCGATGCGCGCACCCTCCAGCTCGGCGGTGGCAATTTTGGGAAGGGTATCGGTCGTCATGATACTGCGTGCCAGCATTTCCAGGTTCCCGGGGAGCAATGCGGTGACGAGATGGGGAATGGCGTCGCGAATCCTATCGACTGGTAGTGGACGGCCGATAACTCCCGTCGAGGAGACAATCACTTCGTTTGCTTTGCATCCGATCTGTGATGCCAGCGCATCTGCGGTCGCTCGGGCCGCCTGAATTCCCGTCTCACCTGTCGCGGCATTCGCGTTGCCCGAGTTGACGATGATC
>QHXA01000122.1:0-1683 GCA_003222755.1 Acidobacteriota bacterium | reverse complement strand
TGCAGCAGCGGTTGTCGCTTTTCCGGAATAAATCAGCGCCAGATCGACAGCGCCCCCGGGTTTGATCCCGGCGGCAACAGCCGCCATTTTGAAGCCTTGCACGACCATTTCAAATACAGTGCGGGGCTGTGTACTTCATCTCGAGCTTATGGAGCGTCTGAGCATGCTGGCGCGCCAAATCCGCAATCTCGCGTTCCCATTCGTAGAATTGACTGAGTGTCACAGGATCGCAGTCGAGTGTCGACAGACAGCGGCGATCTTCGAATATCGAATTCGTCAGCAGGTCTGTATAGCGGCGGCAGGTGGACACAAATGCTGGACCCTCGACCCGGGTCAACTCTTCGAATAGCGATCTGGCCTGCCGGTGTTTCGCGACATTTTGTTCTAAAGAGGCGAACCGAAGGATCTCCTCGGTATTGTCCAAACATCGATGCGCAACATCGCGCATGAAGCCCAATACCAGCTGGAGATCCNNNTGACCATCCACCTCATCGCGATTTTCCATTCGTTCGGCCATGAGTCTCAAAACTTCCAGACCACAGAAGACCAGTTGATGTTCTCTCAGGCGTGACGCCGCCGCTTGCATGAACCCTCCAGTTTTTTTGGAATTCCAGATTTGCAGCCAGGTGCCGATTACCCTGCTGCTACACAGTATTCGAATCACTAATGGGCGCTAAGGATAGTAGTAGAAACGCAACACTGGCAAGGAGTTTTTATGATAAGCTCAGCCGGTTTAAGGCATCGTGTAGAGCAGTAAGGAGGTAGCGTGAGCACAACTCTTAACCGCCAGGCCCCCGTCACGGAGCGGGAATCTTCGTCTACCGAATACAAGCCGCCATTTCCGGGTATTCCGACGACATCAGACGGAGCTGGAATGGTGGTCTGGGTAGAAACGCATGTGACTCAAGGCGCATGTGCGTACCCGATCACTTCCTCCACCACCATGGGTGGCGGGTATCAGGCTGAAGTGGCCAATGGGAAACGGAATCTTTGGGGCGAGGAGTTGGCTTTCATCGAGCCCGAATCCGAGCACAGCGCTGCCAGTACTTGCGAAGGCTTTGCCGTCGCCGGTGGCCGCGTCACGAATTTCACTTCAGGCCAAGGGTTGATTTTGATGAAGGAAGTTCTGTATACGATTTCGGGAAAGCGGCTGCCGGTCGTCTTTCACATCGGCTCGCGCGCGCTCACGTCGCACTCCTTGAATGTACATGCGGGACATGATGACGTTTATGGCGTTGCCGATTGCGGATGGGGCGTCCTGTTTGCTCGCAACGCGCAGGAGGCGGGCGATCTCGCGTTGATCTGCCGCCGCGCCGCCGAAGAGACCGAGACGCCCTTCCTTAACGTTCAAGACGGATTTCTCACGACACACACCATCGAAAATGTCAGGCTTGCCGAGCCGGAATTGATGAGGCAATTCGTTGGTCATCCCTCCGAGCGCACACGAGCCTTATTCGATCCTCGCGTTCCTCTGATGTCCGGTGTCGTCCAAAATCAGGATGCCTACATGAAAGGCAAGATCGCGCAGCGCAAATGGTACGACCGCGTACTCCCGACGCTGAAAGCTGTCATGGACGAATACACACGAATCACCGGCAGGAAGTACGACGTTGTGATGCCGTACCGGTTGGAAGACGCCGAGTATGCGATCGTCGGCTCCGGCTGCATGATCGAAACGGCAGA
>QHXA01000822.1:2927-4324 GCA_003222755.1 Acidobacteriota bacterium | reverse complement strand
GGAAGTATGTGTAATGTGTCCATTTGCGCACGCCGGAGGCGTGTCAGGAAATTAGCCGGGGGTTAATCGAGCGGGAGCCCCGGTGCTAATTTACTTGCACGCTTCCGGCGTGCGCGGAACACCGCTCCGCGGTGCGTCCGCGATCGTTAATGGCAATCCTTCTCAATAGCAACTACGAACTGCGCTCCGGCTGGAAATTCGCAGCCTACGTCACGTTCTTCCTACTGATCTGGGTCGCCACAGGCCTCGCGCTCACGCTTGTTGTTGCACGGCGCAGTGGCAATCTACTGACAGACCAGCTTGTCGTTCTCGCCCTGAACGAGATCGCCTTATTCGTTGCCGCGGTCTGCGCAATGTGGCTAACCGTCCGATTCATGGACCATCGACCGTTCCGCACATTCGGCATCGGCTTTCTGCCGCGGTGGCGGCAGGACTTCTTTTTCGGAGTCCTCCTCGCGGCCGGCATGCTCGGAGTGCTGATCGGCGGATGTTACGCGTTCGGGTACGTCAGCATGCATTGGACGGGCAGGCAGGTGTCGCCTGATGTTTTACTTGCAACGTTTATCTTGTTACTGATGGCGGCCGTTAATGAGGAGTTGGTCTTTCGCGGATTTCCTTTGCAGGTCTTGATTGACGGGATGGGCGCTTGGCCGGCCATGATTGCCATGTCGACGCTGTTTGGCGCCGTGCACTTGAACAACCCGAATGCCTCGCTTCTTGGGACCGCGAATACGGTCGTCGCTGGTATCCTACTGTCGCTGGCATACGTGAAGACGCACTCTCTATGGATGCCCTACGGCATTCATGTTGGCTGGAATGTGGGATTGGGTTTTGTTTTCGGTTTTAAGTTATCCGGCGTCGACATTGCTTCGCTCTGGACGACAGGCACGGCCGGCAGCGAAACTATTCTAGGTGGCGACTACGGTCCAGAGGGCGGACTGCTCGTCACGTTCATATTCGCCGTTGCGGCGGTCATCGTTAACAAACATGGATTCATCAATCGCACTGAAGCTCATCCTGGCGGCCATCCTTGGCGGCATTATCGGAATCGAGCGGGAAATTCGTGATAAACCCGCAGGTCTTCGCACCAATATCCTGATTTGTGTCGGCTCGACTTTGTTCATGAGCCTTTCAGCAAGGATCGCTCAAATGCTCGGCGGAGATCCTACTCGTATTGCAGCGCAAATTATTTCCGGAATCGGATTCCTCGGCGCCGGGGCCGTGTTGCACTCGCACGGTTTTGTGCTGTGACTCACCACGGCTGCGACGATCTGGGTTGTGGCGGGGGTAGGAATGGCGCTCGGTTCCGGCATGTACGTCGTGGCAGCTTTCACGACGGGGATGAGTTTAATTACGCTCTACTTCCTGGCTTTTATCGAAGACAAGATTCAATGCAG
>QHXA01000822.1:2220-2909 GCA_003222755.1 Acidobacteriota bacterium | reverse complement strand
TGATTGTAACGGATCTCAACCAGGCCCTGGCGTCTATCAACAAAGTCCTTCAGGAGAGTTCTGTCTCGGCCGCAAGTTTCAACTTCAAAAAGAAAGCCGGCCATTACCGTGTGTGGTTCAACCTTCTCATTCCGCGCGATACAAATCTGAGGATCATCCAGCGGCTCTCCGAAATTCCCGAAATTACGCAGGTCGAAACCGGCAGCAGCGCGCGTGACTTTGCCGCGGTGGTATCTGGAGAACCAGGTGATGACGGCGGTCATATCCGATGATTCCTTTCATCAAAGCTCATGCTCTGGGAAATGACTTCATTCTCGTCGAGAACAGGGAAGCTGTTCCTCTAAACTATCCCGGCTTTGCGCAGCGGATTTGTGATCGCTATTTCGGTATCGGCGGCGATGGCGTGATCCTTTGGAATCCTGCTGGTGATATTTTCAAGGTCCGGATTTTTAATCAGGATGGAAGCGAAGCGGAGTGTTCCGGAAACGGCCTGCGTTGTATGGCCGCTTACTTGATGCAATCCGGACGTTGGCCAAAGGACGAAATACGCTTTGAAACAGTTTCCGGGTTGTACACATTACGACGCGTTGGACAAGAGTACGAGGCCGATATGGGTGAGCCGAAACTCGCGCCTGAAGACATTCCCTTCGTCCCGGCAAATCCGGTCGATCGCGTTGTGAATTACACGG
>QHXA01000822.1:0-2065 GCA_003222755.1 Acidobacteriota bacterium | reverse complement strand
TCATTCATGTCTTGAATGATCGAGAAATCGAAGTCCGATTCTGGGAACGCGGCGTCGGCTACTCGAACGCATCCGGCACTGGTTCGTGCGGAGCTGCAGTGGCATCAATCTTGAATGGAAAGACCGGCAGGAAAGTGACCGTACACGCGAAGGCGGGCAAACTGGTTGTCGAGTGGCCGGAGAACGGCCGCCTAAAATTGACATCCACAGCAAACATCGTTGCGGAAGGAAATTATTGGGAAGCGTAATGCGTACGGAATTATTCGACGTCATTATCATTGGCGCAGGCCCAGCAGGCCTTGCGGCGGCAATCGAAGCCAAGAAATACGGTTTGAAGCATCTCGCATTCGATAAGGGAGGCATCACCAATTCCATCTTGCATTTTCCTACTCAGATGATTTTCTTTACCACGCCCGAGCTTTTGGAAATCGGCGGTGTTCCCCTCGTATCCGAGCGCGAAAAACCGACACGCAATGAAGCGCTGAAGTATTACCGGAAAGTTGTGGGCATGTATCAACTAAACGTGCACCAGTACGAAGAAGTCGTGGGTGTACAAGAAATGGGGCCTCACGTTTTTCGTGTGGAGACGGTGGATGCGGCGTACGAGACGCGGAATGTCGTAATCTCGATTGGCTATTACGATAATCCGAACTTCATGGGCGTCCACGGCGAAGACCTGCCGCATGTGTCGCATTACTACAGTGAGGCGCACCCGTTTTACGACCGGGACGTCATTGTCATTGGCGGAAAAAATTCGGCGGCCGAAGCGGCATTGGATTTGTTTCGTGGCGGCGCGCGTGTTTCACTCGTTCATCGTGGGCCGGCCATGGCACAGACAGTGAAATACTGGGTTCGGCCCGATATTGAGAACCGGTTCAAGAATGGCCAAATCACTCCTTACTTCAATGCAAATGTTCTCGAAATTGCCAGGCGCTACGTGAGGATTGCACAGAATGGCAACACGCAAGACATTCCCGCGCAGCAGGTTTTTGCGCTAACCGGCTATCACTGTTCCACGAAATTCTTCGATCAGCTTGGCGTGCGGTATGACCGGGAGACGCTTCGTGCCGAATACAACCCCGAAACATTCGAGACGAATGTATCGGGCGTCTTCTTAGCAGGCGCCGTGATCGGTGGTCGGATCAACGGTGAAATATTCATTGAAAACGGAAGATTTCACGGCGAGGTGTTGATGAAGGCGATTGGTAACAATCGTGGGCGGTCATAGACAGCCCCTACAGTCCGTCTATTTACTTTTCGGCGTGAGCGGCGACCGCGTCCTCATATTTGTCGTGAATCTGGATTCCGAAGAATTCTTCAACGCGATCCGTCGGCCACATTTCAATGGAATCCCACGCCATGCGTTCACAAACGTTGACGCAGATCTTGCAACCGATACACTCGTCCAAACGGATCTGCACATTTGGAATCACGACGTTCACACCATCCGACGTGTCGCGTGGCGTGTGTTCGATGCAGTCGACAGGACAGAAGGGCACGCAGGCCTCGCAGCCGGTGCAGTTGTCCGGGATGACGACCGCGATCTCCTTCGGCTTCTTTTTCTTTCGAGTGATCTTGGCCGGGGCTTCAGGGATGATTAGGGTTGGATTTGCTCTTTTCGGATCGTATGCCACGTATCACTCACTCCTATGTAGTTGCGGGCTTCAGCCCGATTCCATTGTACGTGAAAATGAACCATGCGTTGGATGGTTTCTCGACGATTGTAACATGTGTGACGACTGTGTTAATTTCGCCGGTTTGTGATATCGAAAGGAAGATTGTTGAACATACGTCGCGCAAAAATAACCGCGGTCAGTCATTACCTGCCTGAGCGTCGAGTCACCAACAAGGATTTAGAGAGAGTCGTCGATACCTCCCACGAATGGATTGTCGAAAGGACGGGTATTCACGAGCGGCGTGTAGTGGCGAAAGGGCAGGCCACGAGCGATCTGGCAGCCGCGGCAGCAAAGCGATTGTTGGGGCAACGCGGTATCGATGCGGCTGAAATTGATTTGATTATCGTCGCGACCGTCACGCCGGACATGTTCTTCCCCTCAGCCGCTTG
>QHXA01000818.1:3815-4368 GCA_003222755.1 Acidobacteriota bacterium | reverse complement strand
TACGCCAAGTTGAAATGGAACTTTGGAGATCAGCATCAGTAAGAGTAGACCATTGAGGCAGGCGAGCAGCCCGACAATCGCATGGTCTTTCAGATCCAACTTCACATCGTGGAGGTATAAGAACCCGGCAGCCTGCAAGACCGCGGGAATCAATATGACTTCGTCGGACATCCATCCGTACGGCGTGACCACGACCGACACGACGAGCGTCGTCAGGCCCTGATCAGTCCAATTCCAGCGCAAGCGGTTCACAATCCAAAACCGAATGAACCAGATCGACGCCAGCAACACAGGGACAAATTGCACCCAGAACAAATTCCGGAAAAACAACAAGCGAATCACGCCACTGAGTGCTGGTATGAACTCGCGTCCTATCGACTCGCTGGTCAGCATGGAGGCATAGTCGCGAAACACCGTCGGGTCGACAGCCAGCGCCAGGAGCGTCGCCGCAACGACGGCGCCTCCAAAACCGGTTGCCACCACGTACTTTCGTCGCGCGAGCATCCACAAAAGGAGAGCGATCCAAAAAAACCAGGAGACGTGCGGCTTCGCA
>QHXA01000818.1:1633-3792 GCA_003222755.1 Acidobacteriota bacterium | reverse complement strand
AAATATGACGAATCCCAGCAACATCAACAATCCCATCTGGCCCGCGTACAAGCAGGCGAGCACTGGGGCAAATGTGTATCCAAGCACCTGGAAAACCGAACGGGATTCCGTAGGCACAGGAAGTATTTCTGCACAAAAGCGCATGGATGCGAGCAGCGCTGCGAGAGACAGGGAGAGCCACAGCAGACAGGCCCAGTAGGAACTTAACAGGCCGAGGGGTAAAACCATGAACAGCGACCAGGGGGGGATACGCAACAAGAGCGGCTTTCCGGAATATCCCTCCTGACGTTCCAATCTCGTGACGGCATCCGTGTCATACGGGTTCTGATGATGGATTAGGCGTTGGCCCGTTGCCCAATAGGAAACAGAATCTCTTTGGACGACACTTAAGCGGATATCGGCAGATTTATAGAACAAGAAGCCGACGACGGCGGCGCCCAATACGATACGGACTGAAACATCGACCCACTTGGGAATCCGCGTCTGTGTAGCCATTTGGAAAAGCGGGAAGCTTAACACGAAGCCTGCAGCACAGGTCCAGATTTGAATTGACCTGATTGCGGAATGACTCTATATTGCCCGTTCGCTCCCGTCGCGATTCGGCAAGATAGAACTGAAGTGCCAGCGGGATCTAGCCAGGTGGGCTATTGCTGGTGTGATGACACCCTGTTTTAATTGCCGTGCTTTAGACAAGCGCCAGATCGCAAGAGGCGGTGCAGATTTTGAGAAAACAGAATACAGGAGAAACCATGAGAAGAATGCTTGCTTTACTGAACGAATTTCACAGTGACGAGAGTGGCCAAGGATTAGTCGAGTACCTATTGATCGTCGTACTCGTCGCTTTGGCGGCCACGGCTGGAATGAATAGCGCGGCCAGTTACATTAACAGTGCCTTTGTGAGAATTGGTGCGAAGCTGGGAACCTACGTCAGCTAGGAGGGCACCGTGTATAAAATCCTGATTGGATTTCACGACGACGAGAGTGGCCAAGGCTTGGTCGAGTATCTGTTGATTGTCGTACTAATCGCTTTGGCGGCCACGGCTGGAATGAATAGCGCGGCCAGTTACATCAACAGCGCTTTTGTCAGAGTTGGTGAGAAGCTCGGCGGCTACGTTAGCTAGAACGCACCCACAATCACTCTGGCATGTTAGTTACTTTACGGCGATCGAGTGGTTTTCTTTACGCCCACCGATCGCCAACTCATTTGTGGAAACACATTCACGTTGCTCCAGAGGGATCCCGTGGAAGCATACCTGTTAATTTGCGGTCTCGTGTTTGCGTTGATTGGCTCGGTTGAGGACGTCCGCAGCCGAAAAATACCAAACCGGCTAACGTACTTTGGAGTTGTTGCCGCTCTGCTAACCCGGCTTTTCATGTTAGGATGGCCGGGTCTTAGACAAGGCTTGATTGGCACGGTGGCGGGAGGTGGCATCTTTTTCTTCCTTTTCTTGCTTGGCGGCATGGGGGCCGGCGACGTGAAGTTGATGGGCGCTGTCAGCGCCTGGGCAGGAAGCGCGCAAATCGTCAACCTCTTGACGGCATCCGTGTTTGCCGGCGGCGCAATGGGTATCGCGCTCATGTTCTATCGCGGGCGGGCCCTTGCGACGGTCGTGAACTCCTTTGAACTGATCCGGCATCACTTAACTGCCGGGCTACGCCCGCATCCCCAGTTAAACGTCCGGGAATCCGGTTCACTGCGAGTGCCGTTCGCGCCAGCCATCGCCATTGGGACTTTGTATTGCTTGAGTCAAACTTTTCCGTGGGGGTGATTTACGGACCTGCGTCGTGTTTTGATTGCATTCCTGATGGCCGCTCTTATCGCCGGCGGCGCCACCTTCTTTATTGGCAGACGTCTGCAGCCGGTAGCTTCCGGGCCCAGTACGATTCAGATCGTCGCAGCTGCTAAGGACCTCTCTCCTGGTGTTCCGTTGACCGCTGGGGACCTCACTATGATTAGCTGGCCGGATAACGTTCCGTTGACCGGCTCGATGAAGAAGATTGAGGACGCGGTCGGCCGCCCTCTATTTCAATCTGTTGGAGCGAAGCAACCTGTTTTACAGAGAGATCTGGCAGCGCTCGGTTCCGGCTTTGGCCTTTCCGGCAAGATCCCTCCAGGGATGCGGGCTACAGCGGTTCGGTCGAATGACATCGTGGGTGTT
>QHXA01000818.1:0-1599 GCA_003222755.1 Acidobacteriota bacterium | reverse complement strand
GCCACATACACGATGCCTGGCGGCCAGACGGGCACCCAAACGGTTTTGCAAGATGTCGAGGTCCTCTCAACGGGAACATCTGTCGAGCCGGACCCTCAAGGCAAACCGCAAACGGTAAATGTCGTAACGCTTCTATTGACTCCTGAAAATTCGCAGAAAATGCTCCTCGCCAGCGCGCAGGGGTCGATTCAGTTTGTGTTGCGAAGCGGCGTCGACCGGGACGTGGTGCAGATTCCGCCAATCAAGGTAGAACAACTGCTGGCAGGCTGCCTTCCTCCACCACCGCCGCCGGCGGCGGCGAAGCCTACAGCACCTAAACCGGTTGCTCAAGCCAGGATTGTGGCGCCTGTTGTGGCCCCACAGCCCGTGGTGGCGGCTCCGAAACCACCCGAGCCTCACGTGATTGAGGTGATTCAGGGAACTCAGCGAAGTATCCAAAAATTTGAGGAGGCAGATGGCCGGGCCGCGAGTCATTAGAATCGCAGCGCTTCTATGCACGTTAATCTCGGCAGCCGCGCCGCTTCGTGCTGGATTCCAACAGGCGGCGGTCACTCCTGCTGAGGGGCAGGTTCTTCACATACTTGTGAACAAATCGGTAGTGATCAATACACAAGCTCCGATTATTCGGATTCTGACGAGCAACCCCACGGTGATCGAAACGGTTGCGACCTCGCCCACGCAAGTGGTGGTTTCAGGCAAAACGCCCGGCACAAGCAGCCTGATTATTTGGGACATGCCGGACCGGTCTCAGATTCTCGACGTTATCGTCGAGCCCGATATTGCTGGCCTACGCGCCGCGATCGAGCGCAGCTATCCGGGACAGCAGATCAATGTCGAGACTGACGGAGCACGTATCATTTTGTCGGGCGTCGTGTCGTCGCAAAAGATCATCGACGATGTCGTCAAATTGGCGGGCCTCTATTCTCCGCAGGTCGTAAACTCATTGACCCTTGGAGTGGTGGAGCACGAGCGGCAGGTATTGCTGGAGGTGCGATTTGCCGAAGTCGACCGAACTCGTATTGACCAATTGGGAATCAATATCATTAGCACGGGAATAACAAACACCGTCGGGTCGATCTCTACACAGCAATTTGGAGCGCCGACCTTAACAGGAACCGTGGGCACCCGCGGTACTTCACAGCAGACCACGTTTACATTTACGGATATCTTGAATGTATTCATGTTTCGGCCCGACCTGAACCTTGCCGTCACGATCAAAGATCTCGAGCAAAAGGCAGTGCTTCAGATCTTAGCCGAACCGAACCTGCTTGCCCTCAATGGACAGAAGGCAAGTTTCCTGGCTGGCGGGGAATTCCCTTTCCCGGTTGTGCAGGGCGGCGCCAATGTGGGCGCCGTAACTATTCAGTTCCGTCCGTTCGGCGTGAGGCTGGAGTTCACGGGAACGATAAGCCCGGACAATGTGATTCGCCTGCACGTCTTGCCCGAAGTGGCCACGCTGGATTTCGCGAATTCAGTCTCGATCTCCGGTTTCGTGGTTCCCGCGATCTCGACACGGCGGGCTGAAACAGAAATTGAACTCAAGGACGGACAATCGTTTGGAATCGCCGGTCTTCTCGATCATCGAGCGCAAGCGCAGTT
>QHXA01000817.1 GCA_003222755.1 Acidobacteriota bacterium | reverse complement strand
GTCTCGCGGTCAGTCTTCAGACCAGTCACGCGGACGCGCCTAGCCTTAATTACTATGGGTCTGGGCCGAACTCCCAAAAAGGTAACCGCACCGACTATCGTCTGGAAGACACGACTGGAGAACTATCCTTATGCTGGGCGCCTCTTCGCCGGCACCTGATCATGAAAGCTGAGGGCGGCGAAGTTCTCATCAACGTTGGCCCAGGCATCCGCAACGACATCACCTCCACCGAAAAACGATATGGACCTCACGAGGCACGTGGCATTGACGTCCAGACGAATTTTATTCGCGGGTCGTCGTCCATCGAGCTTGACGCTCGTGATTCGGTTGGTGATCCGCACAAAGGAGCACACCTCGCCCTGCAGTACCAGCACTACTGGGACTTAAAACGCCATCGATACTCTTTCGCTCGCACATGGGCAGACTTGCAACTGTATCTGCCGATTTTCAATCGCAAACGGGTGATCGCTCTCCGAGGACGAGCGGATTTCACTCATCCTGATCGGAACCAGGTTGTGCCATTTTACCTTCAACCGCTGTTGGGTGAGGCTGCCGATTTCCGTGGCTTTCGTCCGTACCGCTACAGAGATAACAACGTTCTTTTGTTCAATGCGGAACACCGATGGGAGGTCAGTTCAGGTTTCGATGTAGCATTGTTTGCGGATTCAGGCCGCGTTTTCGAAAGAGCCCGGCAAATCAGCCTATCTCATCTCAAAAATTCTGCGGGTTTCGGTTTCCGATTTAAAAATCGCGACGCCGTCGTGCTGCGCATTGATACGGGTTTTAGCCGCGAAGGATGGCAAACATGGGTAAGATTCGGCAACGTGTTCTGACGCCGGCAATCTTATGTGCGCTATTAATACCTACTCTTCTCCAGGGCCAGAAGTTCTATCGTGATGATCCGATTCGCACGTTGCCGGCCCCATTAGCGGTCGGCGAGATGCGTAATCGCAACCTTGATGAGGTTGTGGACTTTTTCCTCGAGTCGGCGCATTGGACACCGCGGGCCGCAACGCCGGCAGGCGAAGTGAACACGTTGGGCGAAGTGCCCGACAGCGCGTGGTTCACAAACCGTCATGCTTATCGACGGCTCACACGCGATGAACTGCAACGCGGCGCTGGAAATCGAAACGAACCCGTACCTCCGTTCACTGTAGTCGGCGGAAAGGCAGAAGGAATATCCCCCGGTTTTCGAATGCGGGATTCGGCCGGTCGCATGTACTTTGTAAAGTCCGATCCGCTTTCCAACCCGGAAATGGCCACAGCCGCGGACGTAATCGTTTCCAAGTTTCTTTGGGCCATCGGCTACAACACCCCCGAGAACTACATCATCTATCCTCACCTCGAGGACTTTCGTCTGGCTGATGATGCGACAACGATGGGCCCATATGGCAGGGACAGAAAAATGACGTGGAGTGACTTTGAAGCCATCGTCGGCAAGATTCCACACTACGAAGGTGACGCGTTCCGGATCATGGCAAGTCTGGCAGTGGCCGGCAAGCCTGTCGGGCCTTTCCGCTATAGCGGTACACGATCAGACGATCCAAACGACATCGTTCCACACGAAAACAGGCGCGATTTGCGCGGCCTGTTTGTCATCGCGGCATGGCTCAACCACACGGATGCCAAAGCGAACAATTCCCTCGATACCGTGGACTACCTCATCGATTTTGCCTCGGCACTAGGCAGTGACAGCGATCGACCGAAGGATGCCAGGCTCGGCCACAAGTTCATGTTGCCGACTCCATCCGAGGCGTTAGGCAGGATCTTAGCTTTGGGCTTTTACGCTCCGAAATGGGAGCGGGTCCACTTTCCAAGTATTCCTGCGGTTGGCCATTTAGAAGCTGAAGCGTTTGAACCGGAACGGTGGAAATCCGATTATCCCAATCCGGCGTTTCTGAGTCGTCTGCCTGACGACGAATACTGGGGCGCAAAGCAAGTGCTAGCCTTCAGTGACGACGACATTCGCGCCATCGTCGAGTGGGGACGATTCAGTGATCCGCGCGCTGTGGACTACCTCACAGCAACGCTTGCCGCGCGACGGGACAAGATTGGCCGCACGTTTTTCTCAAAGGTGCTGCCACTAGACAATTTCCGCATCGAGAACGGAGAACTCCACTTCGACGATCTCGCTGTTCAATACAACTTCCGTTCAGTCGAGCAATACACAATGCGATGGTCCCGGCTTGAGGGAACATCGACCAAGCTGCCGATTGACACCGCAGGCGCTCCAGCAGGTACGTATTTCGCGGCACTAATCAAGTCCACAAAAGTACCGGCGCAAACCGTCACTGTGTACATTCGCAAGGAACAAAGTGCGTTCAGCGTTGTTGGCATCGACCGGACATGGTCACGGCAGACGGAAGTCATAAACACCGGCAATTAGATTTACGCTTCGCTTGAATTGAAAGTGGCGGGGCAATTACCCCAGGGACTGGAAATTGCCATCTCGAATACACACTCCGGTTCGCTGGTTGCGAATGAGCAGTGCGTCACGTGGCAAATAATTCTACGCCGCTTTTATTTCCGGTTTGGGTGGGTTGAGCGCGTGTTCCTTGAAGAAAATCAATAGTTCCTGACACAGTTCGCAGCTGAGGAGATGATCCCTTTCGCTCTCATCCAGCGGTGCACCTTGAGCTCCTTTGTACAATCTGTCAAGTTCGACGTGCCGCCACATATGTTGCCTGTTTGGATAATGCATTGTTCCGCAATTGTTCTACTGCGAACCTTTCAATACCTTGGGAAGGGCCTGTCAATCAGTCGACACCTTTGGTAATAACTCAACAATCGTGGCCCTGACTTGGGCTGCCCGTGGTAAATTCTTCGCGCACAAACTCACAAATAAGGTCGTCGATGAAATTCAGCCCTTTTCAAAGACGGTTCATTGTTGCGCGCGTTCGAAAGCAGGCCTGCGAATACAAAACCATAGCGAATGGGGGGCCGGCACATGACTCGGCCTCCTGATCGAACACCGTTCTCGCAAGATTGGTGGCGGGTCACTTTGGACAGTATTGGCGACGCGGTGATCGCTGCGGACGTCGAAGGCAGAGTTGTTTTTCTAAATCCCGTCGCGTTAGGCTTTGACCGGCTGGACGCAAGTGGAAGCGCAAGGCCGGGCATTGAATGAGGTTTTCGTTATTATCAACGAAACGAGCCGCGCGAAGTTGGAGAACCCTGTTGAGAAAGTGTTTCAGACGGGTAACATCATCGGGCTCGCGAACCACACAATTCTTGTCGCAAGAGATGGACGTGAAGTGCCAATCGACGATAGTGCTGCGCCCATACGTGATGAAAATGGTGAATTGGTTGGCATTGTTCTCATATTCCGAGACATTACAGAACGGCGTCGAACGGAACTCACCCGATCGTACTTGGCAGCCATCGTCGAATCCTCCGACGATGCGATTATCGGGAAGACGCTCGACGGAATTATCACAAGCTGGAACAAAGGTGCGGAAAAGACCTTCGGCTACGTAGCGGATGAGATTGTCGGCCGACCCATCACTATTTTAATTCCGCCGGAGCGGCATGCCGAGGAAACAGCAATTCTCGAGAAAATCAAGCGAGGTGAATACATTGAACATTATGTGACGACGCGCATTCGTAAGGACGGTACGGCTGTGGTCGTTTCTCTGTCCATATCGCCGATAAAAGAGTCCACAAGACACATCAATGACGCGACCGGTCCCACCATTTGAGAAATCGGTCTTCGTCAACTGCCCGTTCGATTCAGATTATCCGGACTTAATGCTCGCGATCGTGTTTTCTGTAGCCGCTCACGGATTTGTTCCACGGACAGCGCGAGAAAGCGAGGGAGATCCGGAGCCTCGATTCTCTCGCATCTTGAGAATGATCTCGCAATGTAAATACTCGATCCATGATCTATCGCGATCGACTGGCGAGGGTGCTGATAACTTGGCAAGATTTAATATGCCGTCGAACTCGGTATGGCCGCCGCATTTCGCGGAGGCGCTAAATAAAGATACCTGGGCTGATGTCCTGCTGGCGGCTTCCCGAACTGTGCCGAGGCCATAAGAAGCTCGTTGCACGCATTGCCTTGCCCAAAACGGATTAGTAACGTCGCCTAATGTTTACCGATCATCTCACCTTTATGGGAAGAAGAGTTTGGAGAAGCCAGGGGCAGGGACGTTTATGTTGCGATGGCTCGCGCGACCCTCAAAGGATGAAGACGAGCGACCAGAAACTGACACAATCCGATGAATTCGGTAGAGCGGCGCTTTGCAAAGAAATCGCTGGAGGATTATTTTCCTCTGGATTCTTCCT
>QHXA01000815.1 GCA_003222755.1 Acidobacteriota bacterium | reverse complement strand
CTGCTATAAGACCCGACGCGAGCGGCACCATATAAAGTTCATTGGATCGTCGGTCGGCACGCCACCGGTCTGAACCGATAGAATCCGCCGGAATGGTCAACGTGTAGTCGGATGCGCTTACCATCCCCCGCCTCCGCCTCCACCGGACGATCCTCCGCTGGAACTGCTCGAACTTCCACTGGAGCTACTGCTCGAACTCGCCGCTGCGACTCCAGCCGCCATCCCTGCCGCAGCCGCAGCCCATGTCCCGCTTGCACCTGCGCCGCCCGAGAGCCCGCCACCTCCGCTCCAGCCCGTGGGCATCGAAGATGAGCTTTGCGAACTGCCGCTCGTGCTGTGATCCCCCGTGGACGCGCTCGTCGTTGTGCTAGCGTGGCGAATGGACCAGACGTCAATTTGTTTACCGAGACCAAAAGCAAGCAGCCATGGATGCCAAGCGTCGCGAAGGTTAGGCTGTGGCTTTTCGAGTTCCTTGAGAAAGAAACTCCGCCCTGTCGCCAGGCGCTTGCGGAAGGCAATGGCCGCGCTGCTTTGCCGAGACTTCATGCCGTTGATCGACGCGTTCGAAATGGCGAGGGCCAACACCGTTAGAGCGCCAATCGTCGTCCACGGCAGATCCACCTCACCTGCGCCGGCATACCACCAGAGGAATATTGCAGTGCCGAGACTGACAACGGATGCCGGAATCAGAAGGATTGCTGCAGCCTTCAGTCCCCAGTCGATTCGCGATCTGAACAGCCATCCTGGAATCTGCAGGATCGCGACGAGGAATAGCGAGATCATGACGACCGCAACTGCTCCACCGCCCAAGACTGGTTCGTAGTATGAACTCCAGGCGAACAGCACAATACCGGCGACATACAGGACAAGGCTGGCCCGATGTCTCACGCGTGCATCGCCGGGAGGCAATATCCTCTTGACGTGATTATCGAGCTGCGGCTTGATGACTGAGGCCGGATCAAAGCCACGGCTCTTGTAATGTTGCCGGACCTCTTTCGTGCTCGTCTCCGTGCGATGACCGAAAAACAAGCCATCGACCAGCGCCCTCTCATGACCATTCAGTTTGTCGCGGTCCACCTTCAAATTGAGCCTCATCGAGTTCGGACCCTCGACCTTGCTTTCCAGTTTGCCCTCTGCAGTCATGCGGGCTATTAGTGCCACCACCTCGGACGTGCCGATACGGCCGTCCCAAGCTGCCCCGATTACTTCGGCGGGATAGGTGAGAATGTTGTTTTCAATCCATGCACTGTCGATGCCGATCGGGTCGACTGGAGCTAATCGTCCCAGGGAACGTTCGCGCATCAGGAATACGAGCACGAGGAGTGCAAAAATACCCAGTAGTGCCGTCACCGCCACGACAATCTCCCGGGGCCGGCGAGTATCGATCGCGGTTGGTGCGACGGATCCGGAGTAGCGCAAGGGAATGTTCACCACGAAGCTTTCTCCGGGTTCGAGAGGACCGGCGCTATACCGATTTTGGTACGTGCTAAGCGGCTGCCAGACGGGGTCGAGATCCAGATTCAGCGTAAAGCGCTCGATTGGGCCGGGGCGATTGGGGAAAGCGAAATCGTGATCGATCCGATACTGCGCGTCCTCCTTGAGCAGAATTCCGGAAAGCTTGTAATGTAGAACATAAGTCAGCTGCGTGTTCGCAAACGGCGGATCAGAGGGCAGTCGGCTGCGCCATCGAAGCGTCCGGCGATCTGTCCAGGTGAACTCGTCGACGTTATTCGGTACAACGGTCTCCTGCAGCGCCTGCAGCGAACCGGTCTTCGCGTCTATGCGCTGCACGCCGATGAACTCTAGCTTTTGGCGCGCCCGCACGTTGAACACGCGTTCGCCGCCGTTCCAGTCGCCTGTGAATACGATCGTGTGCCGTTCGATGACGTCCAACACACCGTGGGCATCGAGATGCGAATCAACATCCAGCGCCTTCCAGCGCAACTCCCGTTCTGCCGCCTGCGCGCCGGGTGCGATACACCACAGCATCAGACTAATTTCCCTCCGCGTGTCTTCATTCCCGCAAAGTATACAAGCCCGTTTCTGAATTCGAGCGGCAGCTCTTATCTCGAAAGTTAATTAGAGATCTGAAGGACGACGCGAGCGAGTTACCCTTTAGGTGTGGGTGGCGGAATTTGCTTATAGATGAAGTGCCCGTCGTACTCGGTCGACGGATTGTCTTCGAAAATGATGGCGAGGTCTTCCGGGACGGTGCCGGTTTGGTCTTTGAACAGGTAGAGAGCGATGGACACCGCGTCGGCCTTCCCTTCGCTCAAGAAGTGCAACGGAAAGACAAATGAGAATTCCTCTCCTTTGCCCGCTTGGCGCTGCGGACTATCTTGCGTATTGAAGATCATTTCCCCGAAGTTGCCTGCCGCTCGTCCTTCCGCGTTTCCTGAAAAGCGTCCGGATTCGGAGACTTTGACGCGCACGTGAATTTCTGTCGGCGCCTCAGCGTTTGGCTCGTACCACCATTCGCGCAGCTCGATGGCTTCTCGAAGCTGTCGGATCGTCTCCATCCTCTTTTCGTAATCGGCCGTCTCTTGAGCGCGTTCGTAACCGCTGTAAGCGAAGAAGCCCACAACGAGCAGGCCGATGCTGATGACGCCGGAAAGGAGATGCAGCGGGAGCACTCTCGCTGTTGGGAACTGGAACAAAGCCAGGCTGCTAACCGCAATCTGCACTGCCACGAACGCAATGTACGGAATGATAATCAGGCCGTTCAGGTTAAGGGAAATCCAGCCACCACCGCCGCCTTTCAGAAGGTATCTATCGGCTACATAAAGAGGAATACCGAGCAACACCAGAGCCGTACATATGCCGATGTGCTGTTTCCACATAGGAGATGCGCGGAAGTATAAATCTGCATCGGCTTCCATGTTGAGGAACAAATCACTGTCGAATTGCTCGCAGCAGACCCACAGCGACGCCGTGTTGGCGAGGTTCAGTCCGGAGGAGGTCTTTAAGGCCGGGTGAGATTGCGCACGTCACAATAAAAATAAACGCAATAACATCAAGCTTAGTGCCGAAGGCCGGATCGAAACCGAACACGGTGTTGATAACCTACCTTACAGATTTTTCGATCCGCACAAGACTCTCAACGCGCACAAAACCTGTTTCCGAAGTACATATTGAGTACACGAAACACGACCCAGTTTGCGGTTGATCCTGTTTTCACGACTTGTAAAGATGGGTAAACACTGCGGCGTTTTGCGCGATCTATCCCTAGGATGAACCTAAACCGGGATCATTCGGACATTGGCCGGTCATACGCTTGGGATCTCGAAGTCGATCCATGCCAGCGATATGATCAGAAGGGCAGGATGGGTGGCGACCAATTTGAAACGTTGGCTGAGCATCAGCAGATGAACTTCTGGGTCACTGATACGGACCGGACAGTAGCAGAAGGTGTAGCGTGCTTGCGGACGGTTTCCCCTCGGTTCTCGGGACCGCTGTCTCTTTGTGGGGCTTTTATCGATGGGCTATTACGGGCGCCCCAGTGGTGTTCCAGACGGGCGTTTTTTCGTCTCCGATGTGGAGGTAGCCGATGGCATCGCTTCGATGTTAGGTAACGTGTCCCCAAGTGGATGCGGATTAGGGGTGCTTCGCTCGGTCGTTGTGGCCCAGTATTCCTTGATGCTTGTGGGTTCTGCGTACTTTACGTTACGGTTGTATTGTGTCGAATTCGCCCAATGCGTTCGACGCGGAGACCGCGACGTTCGCCCTG
>QHXA01000121.1 GCA_003222755.1 Acidobacteriota bacterium | reverse complement strand
TGAGGTATGAACGTTTCGCGCTGGCCTCGAAGCTGGCAAGTGTGGCATTCGAAATTCCTTTCGCGTACAGAGCTCGAACATCTTTCGGATTCTTCTTCAGCATCGCGTCCGCTTTATCGATCGCGATTGCGACCGTGTCGCGCAGCCGTTTTTCATCGGCCGGATTCACCGTGTCGCGGGAGTCTTTCGTTCCCAGCGAAGACCCTGAAAAACTTTCGACGTTCAGCTTCTGCTGGTCGTACATGATGTGTAGCCAGATGGAGGCAGCTAGAGCATTCCAATAATCCGGATTGTCGGGATAGTCATGCGTCAGAGTTTCATAGCCATGTTGTGCAGTGTTAAAGTCGAGGTTGTACAAAGCTTCGGTTGACTGATCGTAAATCAGTTTTTGGTCCGCAGCGGCTGCCCAGAGGCAAGCGCCGAGAAGCATGATGCAGAACAGCACATAGCGCCAAAACATGATTCCCTTTAGAGATAACATCCCGTCGCGGTCTTTTCCAATCATTACAATTCTGATCATCCTGCTTAACACTCTTGTCTTTTTTTATGAGCTAGCGCTTGGCCGGTATCTTGAGCCTTTCGTTTTCCATTATGGCGTAGTCCCCGCGGCGGTTTTCGCCTGGCCGAATTCGGATCTGCCGGTCTCGGCTGTAACTCTGCCATTCATCACATCCATGTTTCTGCACGGCGGCTGGCTTCACCTGATCGGAAACATGTGGTATCTCTGGATTTTTGGCGACAACATTGAGGACCGGCTCGGCCATTTCACTTACCTCATATTTTATCTACTCTGTGGTATCGGCGCCGGAATCGTCCACACCGTCCTGAACTACAACACTACCGTTCCCAGTATTGGGGCCAGCGGCGCCATCGCCGGCGTGCTTGGAGCCTACCTTGTATCCTATCCGGGCGCGCGGGTGCTGACGCTTGTTCCGATTTTCATCTTCATGCAGATTATCGAGATTCCCGCCCTGATCGTGCTCGGCTTATGGTTCATTATGCAATTCTTTTACGGAGCGGCAGCGTTGGCCGCGACGACCGCCAATGCGGGAGGCGTTGCCTGGTGGGCGCACGTCGGCGGGTTCCTGCTCGGAATGATCCTCGTCGGCCTCTTTCCTCGAAAAGACCGTCCGCGTTATGGCTATTCCGGACGATTCTAGGCGAATCTTCAAAGCCTCCGTGCTGAACCCGATCGCACCCGACCGAGTGGACGCGTACGCTCCTGGATATTTGACCGTAGCGGGCGGGAAAATCGAACAATTGACTAGCGACGATCCGCGGCCGGCCTTGCGTTTCGCGGAATACATTGACATTAGCCACAAAACCATAATGCCGGGATTCGTAGACACGCACGTCCACTTGCCGCAATTCGCGATCATGGGAATCGGTTCCGGTGAATTGCTGTCGTGGCTAAATACCTACACCTATCCGGAAGAGGCACGATTCGCAGACCCCGAATACGCGGCCAAAATCTCGCAGCAGTTCTTTGACGCGCTCGTGGCTAATGGAACGACGACCGCTGTGGTGTATTCATCGGTTCACGAGGAAGCGACAGACATCGCATTCTGCGCTGCACGAGCATCCGGCATACGTGCATTTATCGGAAAGGTGATGATGGATCGCAACTCACCAGACGCGCTTCTGGAAGAAACTGAACAATCCATTTCTCGGAGTGTCCGGCTTTTCAACAAATGGGACGGTGCCGAGGAAGGGCGATTGCGATACATCTTCACGCCGAGATTTGCGGCAGCTTGTTCCATGCAGCTGATGAAGCGGGTCGGTGAGATCGCACTCGAGCGCGGCGCATTCGTGCAATCGCATCTCAGCGAGAACAGGCACGAAGTGGAATGGGTGCGACGGCTCTTTCCGTCGTCGCCCTCATACGCAGCTGTGTATCATGGGGCGGGGTTGCTGACGGAGCGATCGATTATGGCCCATTGCATCCATTTGGCTCCGGATGAAATCGCCCTCCTCTCGCGGGCGCGGACAAAGGTCGCGTTTTGTCCTTATTCCAACCGGACGCTCCGCAGCGGAACCATGCCGTATCAAACGCTTCGTGATGCGGGATTGAATATCTCCCTTGGAACCGACGTCGCCGGCGGGCCTTCGCTCTCCATGCTCGAGCAGATGCGTGAAACCATGACCGCGGCACAGATTCCGTGGTCCGAAGCGCTTTACCTTGCAACCCTCGCTGGCGCGAAAGCGCTCGGGCTCGCCGGCCGCATTGGAAATTTCGAACGGGGGAAAGATGCGGATTTTGTCGTTGTCGCTAATGACGTCGTAGAGGAAGTTTACGTTCGCGGCCGGCGTGTGTGAACGAATTTCAGGACGGAGGAAAAACTCCTGAAGCCGGTAAATGTACCGTACGCTTTCGCGGAGTTTTTCCTCCGTCCTGAAATTCGTTCACGCAGGGGGCAAGCTCGTGTATTTTATGGCATATCGAACATGAAACAGCAATACACAAACGTGGCCTTCCTTTGTGTGTTCATGTTATGCCTTTCTGGTTTTTCGATGCCGGCCTTCGCCGCCGACAAATGGCTCAGCATTCATACAAAGAACTTCCTGCTAGTCGGCAACGCAAGCGAGTCCGATATCCGCCGTGTTGGACGCACGCTGGAGGAATTTCGATCCGCTGTCGCGATGGTCTTTCCGAAGATGGAACAGACCTCATCCGTGCCGGCGACGATTTTCGTTTTTAAGAATGACGAATCCTTCAAGCCGTTCAAGCCGCTCTATAAAGGACAGCCCTCCAACGCGCTTGCATTTTTCCAGCCGGGCGAAGATGTCAATTACATCGCCGTGACGGCGACAACGTTGACCGCCCCAAACATTGTTCTTCACGAGTATGTGCATTTCCTTCTGCGTGAGAATGTGGGCGGTTTACCGCTCTGGATCAGCGAAGGCTTGGCCGAGTGCTACAGCACGTTTGACCTCAGCGGGAAACAGAACGAATTCACAATCGGACGGGCTCCCGAACAGCACATCACTACCTTCAGTTCGCCTCAGCGGTTTATTCCGTTGAAGGAACTCTTGGCCGTGCAGGACAACTCGCCGGAGTACAACGAAGAAACAAAACAGGGGATGTTTTACGCCGAATCCTGGGCGATGGTTCACTATCTGGTTCTCGGCGCGGACGGAAAGCGGCGTAATCAAATCGCGCAACTTTTAACGTTGCTTGCAAAAGGCCAAGCCTTCGAGGACGCATTCGGCGATGCGTTTCAAACCGATTACGGGACGCTTGAAGATGAAGTACGCGAATACGTTCGAAAACGCACCTCCTGGCCGATGATGAAAGTCACGTCGAGGGATACGATCCAGGTCGATGTCCGCTCGATGTTGACAATGACCCTATCGGAAGCGGAGTCGGAGTTTTATCTGGGCGATTTGCTTCTTCACCTGAATCGCTTCGCCGACGCCGAGCCGCACTTGACAGCCGCTCTCTCAAAAAGCCCGAATCTCACGGCAGCTCAGGCTTCACTGGCCGTGCTGCGCGTCCGCCAACGGCGATACGACGAGGCGCTTGCCTTGCTGAAGAAGACGGTGGACGCCGATTCGAAAAACCCCATCGTCAATTTCTATTACGCGTACGTTCTGGAACGCGCAGATGCTGATGCGGCGGCATCCGTTACGAATGCGCCTGCGGAGAAATACGAACTGATGCGAACGCATGCGAAGAAATCGATGGAGCTGGCGCCGCGTTATGTTGAAGCCTATGCCCTTTTGGCGCGCATTGACCTGAATGCCGGAGAGAATTCGAACGAAGCAGAAGCTGCGCTGAAGAAAGCCACCTCGATTGCTCCGGGCCGCGAGGATCTTCAAATGCTCCTGGCTCAGACGTATCTGCGCGCGAACCGAACCCAGGACGCGCGAAGCGTGCTTTCAGTGATCGAACGCAGTACCACGAACCCCGACGTGCGTCGCCGGGCGACGGCGTTGCTCGACCAGACGGAGCAAACATTCACGTTTACCGAAATTACTCCCGCGATCGAAAAGGATATTTTGAAGCAAGCGCCGCCTCAGCCGGCACCGGCATCCGTTCCGGCGAGCCGTAAACCTGAAGACACTGTGCTCGAACCGCTGACGCCTGTGGGTCCGGCTGTTGTAGGTGAGAAGATCACAGGTTTGCTTATCAATATGGATTGTTCCAACGGTTTGACCATACGCATTCGGACAGACCGCGCGACTATCGAATTACATTCCTCCGAACCCCAAAGAATTCAATTCCTCAGCTACACCACGGATGTCACTGACAGCGTTCGCTGCGGCCCTCGAAACCCTGGAACACCTGTCACCGTGACATATCGCCCGGTGACGGGCGCCCTTGGCGAACCACTCGTCATCGAATTCATCCAAAAGTGAATTTGTCGCCCCGCCGAGTAGTGCACGCGCGTGCCGGAGGCGTGCAAGCGCACCGCGGAGCGGTGCTAGGAAATTAGCCAGGGGTACGCGTTTTTTGCGTACCCCTGGAATACGTTGACAACGCAGGAATCCGCACCCGGAAAGGGTGTCGAGGACTTCTCGCACCCTTTCCAGGGCCCTTTCCAGGGTGCCGCTGTTTTGGTTTCAGACAGCCGGGGGTTGCGCTCGCTCCCGCTCGCCTTAACCCCCGGCTAATTTCCTGACACGCCTCCGGCGTGCGCTTCGTCCGTGCGGCAGCGGACCTGCAGTTGCTCTAACTGGAGGTCCGCAATCCTATGCATTTCTTGAACGCGATCTTGTATGTCGCGATGGGCTTTTCTTCTCTTGCTCCGCAAAATTCAGCGTTCGAGTGGAACAAGAAGTCCACTCTGAGCACAGAGCGTCAGGTCGAATTGCCCGGGATCGTGCTCGAAGCGGGGGTCTATATCATCCGATTGCGGGAATCCGGTGAGCAACGCAGCTTTATCGAAGTACTCAATCGCGATGAGACGCAACTTCTGGGTACGCTGGTTGCGGTTCCGGATCATCGTTTACGCCCTGACGACAATTCCGACTTCACCTTTTATGACGTCAAGCCTGGTGGGCCGCGACCGGTCCAAAGTTGGTTCTATACCGGCGATCTTGTAGGTCTGGAATTTGTCTATCCGAAGGTTCGCGCTAAGGAGATCGCGAAAGATACCGGTGATCGCGTTATGGCGTCCAACGGTAATAAGGATGCTGTTATCGTTGCGGTCACGCCCAACGGCAAGGAGGTCGTCATCGACGAGCCGACGACGCAGACGGCGAGACGAAAACCTCAATGATGTCCAAAATTTTCCTTCTTATCGGTATCACCTGCTTGGGTCTGTATGGATTCTTCGCCGTACAGGCCCATTTTCATCAACAAGCGTTGGAACAACAGCTTTACGAGCCTGTGAAATCGACAATGCCTGTGCCTGGTCCGGCTCGAGGAAAGCATCTACAAGAAGGTGACTTGTTTGGGCGGCTGGAAATTCCGCGCCTGAACATGTCGGTCATGGTCATGGAAGGTGACCAGGATGAGACCTTACGGCTCGGCGCCGGCCACATTCCTGGGACCACCCTCGTAATTGCCGGGCATCGCGATAGTTTCTTTCGTCCCTTGAAAGACATCCAGCCCCGCGACATCATCCGGTTCACAACACCCCAAGGCACGACAGAATACCGCGTCGTCTGGGCGAAAATTGTCGGACCGCAGGACACGTGGGTTCTCAACAATCACTCCGATGACGTGATGACGCTGATCACGTGTTATCCGTTTTACTACATCGGGCCCGCCCCAGAACGTTTCGTCGTTGAAGCGATGAAGAACTAACAGCTAGAATTATTGTTTGTCGTTTGACCCGTTGTCCCGTTCGTCTAGCCCGGTCTAGGACACAGCCCTTTCAAGGCTGCAGCACGGGTTCGAATCCCGTACGGGACGTTCCGACTGTTTCCCCATTTGAAAAAACGCTTCGGGCAGCATTTTTTAACGGACCGATCGATTCTGCGGCGCATTGTCGAATTCGCCCACATCCCTCCCGAAGACACGGTTCTCGAAATTGGTCCAGGCTCCGGTGCTCTAACCCGCGAACTCGCCAGAGCCGCGCGGCACGTGATTGCAATCGAGATTGACGGCGATCTGATCCCATCGCTCCGGGCAGCCATGCCCGGGAATGTCGAAATCGTCGAAGGCGATGCGCTCGAGATGGAATGGCCGCCTGGCGCGTTTCACGTGCTCGGTAATCTTCCCTACAACGTGGCGACGCCGCTGTTGAAAAGATTCATCGAGCATCGCGCCCGAATTCCAGATGTGACGGTAATGGTCCAAAAAGAGGTCGCGGAGCGGATGATGGCCGAACCATCGACGCACGAATATGGCCCGTTCTCCGTTCTGGTTCAGTACTACGCAAACGTGAACTACGGCTTCACCGTGTATCCGGGCGCATTCAAACCCCGGCCAAAGGTGGATTCCGCCGTGATTCGTCTGGAATGGAGGCCGGACGTGCCTTCCGCGCCTAGGTTCACGGATTTCGTGCAGCAGGCGTTTGCATCCCGGCGGAAAAAGCTCGCAAACAATCTCTTGAGTATGTTTCCTTCTCTGGGCCGCGAGGAAATGCTTCGGCGCATCATCAGCACAGGCGTCTCCGCGAGCGCGCGGCCGGAAGAGCTTTCCGTGGCTGAATTTTTACGTGTGTATAATCAATTCCGATGATTCAGACCGACCAGATACTGGAAGTCGTTCCTCTTGGCGGGCTCGGCGAATTCGGGATGCACATGATGGCCTTCCGGTGTAATGGAATGATCATTGTTGTCGACGCGGGAGTAATGTTTCCGGACGAAGAACTTCTCGGAGTCGACATCATCGTTCCCGATATCACGTACCTTCTCGAAAAGAAGAGCGAAGTCAAAGCCATCTTTCTGACTCACGGTCACGAAGATCATATCGGCGCGCTTCCATTCATCATTCCCTATTTGAATGTGCCGGTATACGGATCGCAATTCACGCTGGCTCTCGTGAAGAACAAGCTCGAACAACACGGAATATTCGAGGAAGCCCAGCTTCACACGATCATGCCGAAGCAAGCGATCGAGGTCGGTTGTTTTCGTGTCGAGTTCTTTCACGTGACACATTCGATCGTCGATTCCTACGCGCTGGCGATAAAGACTCCTGCAGGCACGATCATCCATACAGGTGACTTCAAAATCGATCCCACGCCGATTGATGGAAAGCTGTTCGACCTTCATACACTGGCAGCCTACGGTGATGAAGGCGTGCTGGCCCTGTTTTCCGACAGCACGAATGCCGAGCACTCCGGGTATACGCCATCGGAACGTTCGGTAAACGATCGATTCGAATCGATCTTCAGAACATCGCGTGGCCGCATAGTTCTTTCATGCTTCACGTCGTCGATTCCGCGGCTGCAGTTGGTGATCGATCAAGCCAAACAATACGGTCGCGTGGTGAGCTTTCTCGGAAGACGAATGTCCGAGAATACTGAAACCGCAGAGCAGCTCGGTTTCCTCAAAATTCCGCCGGGACTAATCATCCGCTCAAAGGAAATCCGAAGTTACCCGCGGGAGAAAGTCTGTGTCGTAGCTGGCGGTTGTCAGGGCGAGCCGATGTCTGCGCTTTCCAGGCTCGCGCTGGATGATCACAAAGATTTCAAAATTGAACAAGGCGACACTGTGGTTCTTTCGGCCCGCCATATTCCGGGAAACGAACGGGCCATCGGCCGGATGATGGACCACTTCTATCGGCGGCGCGCAGAGATCTACTACGCCGATGGCAGCCAACCCCCGGTGCATGTGAGCGGACACGGCAGCGAAGAGGAACTGAAACTTGTCGCCACGCTTGTCAAACCACAGTATTTCATTCCGATTCACGGAACATACCGTCAGCTACACAGACATGCCAAGCTCGTCGACAAAACAAGTGTTGTTCGCGGACGAATCATTGTGGCGGAGACCGGCGACATCATTCGATTCGGACCCGACGGTGCGGAGATCACGGGCAAGGCGCCGGTCGGCTGCGTGCTGATCGATGAAGGCAGTCTGGAAGAAGTGGAGGAGTTGGTCATCCGCGACCGCCGCCATATCTCGGAAGATGGCATTGTTCTGTCCATCATCGCTATCAACAAGCAAACCGGAATGATGGAAATCCCGCCTGAGATCGTTTTCCGCGGCGTGGCTTTCATTGAGGAAGAGCGACTGCTCGCCGAAAGCAAACAAATGTTATCGGACACGATCGGCAATGCCACCGTTGAGGAACGCGGCGATTGGACGGTCATCAAGGAAAAGATCCGGAAGGACCTGAAAAGATTTTTCTATAAGCAGACGGCAAAGCGTCCGTTTATCCTTCCGGTGATCCTCGAGATTTGATGGCCGAATCGAACAAAAACATTTTGAAATTGGACGAAT
>QHXA01000120.1 GCA_003222755.1 Acidobacteriota bacterium | reverse complement strand
GAATGCCAGCGTATCCCGCTGGCATTCAGAAAGGTTCTATCTCGTATGAATCCTGAACTTGCGAATGACAACCATCATTCTTACATCATTAAGGAGCGCCGGAAGCGGATGTCGATGTCGATAAATTACTGATAAGAAAAGAGCGGGAGACGGGGATCGAACCCGCGACGTCCAGCTTGGGAAGATGGGCGTCGATTGAATCTAAAGATCAATCGCGCATCACGGCGTCTACTATCAGCATCCAAACCGCTGTACTTTTCATCTTCCAATTTCGAGTGCAGTTCAAATGGGCTGCAATTGGGCTGCACGCAGTCATGATGCAAACCCGATTACTTGATATGGTTCTCCTCGTTTATGTGGGACGATCTTGATGGTCACTTTTTGATCCAGCCGCCTGAGAAAATCGAGCAGTTTGTCGGTGGTAAAGCGACTGAAGTGCCCATTCATCAAATGGGATACTTCGGGCTGCGGAATCCCCAGGAGCTCGGCAATTTCGCGCTGTTTCAGTTTCCTGTTTTTCAGGATCTCGAACACACCGAATCCAATCTGCGCACGGACATAAAGCTCATCCGCGTCGGTCAGCCCCAAATCGGCAAAAACATTGCCCGAGCCCTTTTCGAATTCGATTTTTTTGCGTTCATCCTTTTTCACGTTTTGCCAGTTCCTTCGCGTCCTTGTATCGTCGCTTGATCAGATCAATATCAGCGTTTGGGTCGGAGCAAGCCACAGAGCGAGATTTCGCACGTACCTCTTGATATGCACCAATTTGTCCGGCTCGCGTTTTATGGCGTTGCCGGGCGGCTCCGGGAGAAAACTTGGACAGCCGCAATCGGTATCCCAGTTGTAATCCACAAAGTGATGAAAGCTCGATTCGGCTACCGCCCTCCCAAGGTTGTTTCCATGTCCGTCCTCGCTTCTCTCAAAAGCCACTGCGAGATTAAACGGCCGGCCGGTGGTCTGGCTCACGCCGGTTGCAATGACTCGCGCATTCGTTTCGGCTTGCGGCACTCCGACGCCGCCCTCGTGGGGGTGAGCGGGAAAGAATTCAATCAAACCGGAAGCGGAGGCAGGATTCCGCATCAACTCATGCACCGGTTCGACGCCAGTGACTCGCTGATAATCGCCATTACTCCCGGAATGGTAATTCGGCCATGAAATGGAATTGGTTTCCTGGTCGTCAGGCGTCCATCTCGACTCATCAGGGTCCGGCTGCCGGGAGTGGAAGAAATGCGCGGCACCCACTCCTCCAATCGTACAGATGGATGAGCCCAGATCCTGATGGTCGCGGGTAGCGAGGATCCCTCCGCCCTGCTGCCGAAAGCGAGTGATACCCTCACAGTCCTTGGTAGAGAGGCCGTTACCGGCATCCACCGCAAAAAGCCACAGCTCATCCGTTTTCCGATAATCCAACTCACATAAGACGGCATCGTCGCCGGCGCTATTTTCTTCGCGATTACGCGCGATCACTTCGACAAGCCGATCGCCATTGGCGTCGGTGAGTGAATGGAGGCAATTCCGCAAAAGGGAAAAGCGTTCAATCGACCAGTCGTCTTCAACACGAGGAATGGTGGTCTGCAAGAGGATGCGAATCGGCTTGCTCATATGTCCATTTTACCAGTGGCATCCTGCGCGCCGGCGTAAAGCCGGTGCCTACAATCTCACCATCGGCAACGGATTCCATGGATGTGTCCGAAGTCGTTTGAGACCCAGCAGGACGAGCCGCTTGTGAAAGCCGGCATCGGGCCAGGCCGCGAAGATCTCCTGGACGTGGGTCCGTGAAAGCCCGAAGATAATCAGCCCTTTTGAAACGTCTACCCAATCCGCGCAGCGAAATTGCTCCACCAGCGGATCGCCGTGATGCGGCGATATCCTGTGATGCTCGAGGATCATTTTGGTGATCTGCGGAATCCATTCCGCTTTGTCCGAGTCGATCAAATGGCCGCGCGCGAGCCGGACAGACGGTGGCAGATAGTCGAATGTGTGGTCCGTCCAGATGCCCAGGTCATGAAACACCGCCGCGGTCGCGATCTTTTCCTGGTGTGCCTGGCCCTCCGTGGAAAAGGCCAGGCACAGGTTCGCGACCCGGTACGCATGATTCCGATAGGCGGTGAAATCACCGCCCAATTCGGTAGCGTGAGCCTCCAACACTCCGTCGACGATAGGGATCTCTTTCAGCAGATCCTTAGACGACAAAGGGAACGCGCGCATCGAGCCAGCCCTGGATGTCGGCCATCACAACCTGTTTGTCGACGTCATTGAGGAGGTCGTGAAAGTGCCCCTGGTAAAGTTTCAACGTCTTGTCGGTCGACGCGGCCGTGTCGTAGAAGTATTGGCTGCCTGCGGGTCTCGTAGCCTTGTCTGCCGTGCCGTGAATGATCAAAACCGGCGCGCTAAACTTCGGCATGTTCTCTTTCAGCCGGTCGGCCGCCTTCAGCATCTCGGCAGCGGTTTCAGCAGGCTGAGATTCCTTGCCAATCAGCGCATCGTGATTCATGGTCTCAACTGCCTGCGGGTCGCGTGAGAAATCAGCGTTTTTCAGCGCAAATACATGCAAATGCGGCGTGAGGTGGCTGATGCCTTTCAAGAGGAGCGAGACGGCGTCGGGCAATCCGACATCGAAAGCGAAGCTCTCGCAGATCAGGCCGGCGATGTCTTTCTGATGCTCGAAAACATAGGACGACGCAATAACGCCCCCGGCACTGTGTCCGAGCACGTAGACCGGCAGACCGGGATTCTTCGCTCTCGCGATCCCGACCAGTTTGTCGACGTCCTCCAGATAGTCCGAAAACTTTTCGACGTAAAACCGTTCGCCTTCGGATTTCCCTCGGCCGCGAAGATCAAGGGCAAAGACCGAGAAGCCGGCCGCCGCGAGCTGCTCGGCCGGCCATACCATGTAGCCGCTGTGGGCATTGAATCCGTGAATCAGGATCATGGTGCCGCGAGGCTTACCGGCGGGCCGCCACGACCGGACAAAAATCTTAAGAGTGCCTACCCCTTCGAACGAGTCTTCAGTCATGCTGTCATTCTGCGGTTTCGTCATTGGGTCTCCTTATCTACGATTTGATGAAGTCCAACAGGTCGGTGTTGATCTGGTCCTTGTTGATGGTGCACATGCCGTGCGACAGGCCCGGGTACACTTTCAGCGTCGAGCCCTTCACGAGCTTCGACGACAGCAATGCCGAGGCACCGATCGGCACGATTTGATCGTCATCACCATGCATGATGAGCGTCGGCACGTCGAATTTCCGGAGGTCGCCGGTCAAATCTGTTTCCGAAAAAGCCTTGATGCAGAAGTAGGACGCCGGCATGCCGGCCCTCATTCCCTGCAACCAGAATGCATCCCGTACTCCTTCCGAGACCTTTGCGTCGGGCCGGTTGAAGCCGTAAAAGGGCAGCGAGAGTTCCTTGAAGAACTGCGAACGATCGGCGACGACTCCGGCGCGGATCTGATCGAACGCCTCCATCGGCAATCCACCGGGATTGGCAGGCGTCTTCAACATCAGCGGCGGCACGGCACCGATCAGAACGGCTTTGGAAACCCGCTTTGTGCCATGACGGCCGATGTAGCGGGCAACTTCGCCGCCGCCGGTGGAGTGGCCGACGTGGATCGCATTCTTCAAGTCCAGCTTCTCAACCAGCGCCGCAAGATCGTCGGCGTAGGTGTCCATGTCGTTTCCCTGCCACGGTTGACTCGATCGGCCATGGCCGCGCCGGTCGTGAGCGATGCAGCGGTAGCCGCGCGAAGCCAGGAAAAACATTTGGTCTTCGAACGCGTCCGCACTCAGCGGCCAGCCGTGACTGAAGACAATGGGCGTACCAGCGCCCCAGTCGTTGTAATAAATATTGATGTCGCCGGAATTCTCCTGACCTACCTTAATGTATGGCATAGCTATCGATCCCCCTCGCGAAACATCCATTCTCGAATGTATGGCGGAGCATTGAGGATTTCGGCACCCTTCGCCTCGCACGCCAGCAGGAAGCGAACCACCGTTACATCCACTAAAGTCACCTCATCGAGGTCCAGTATTGTGTCTGGTCCGCTGTCCGCCAATTGCTCCTCGAGAGCGTGAAGGTGTTCCTCCTGGATTTGACCAACCAACCGGATTCGACCATCAGCATCCCTCTCGATCCTAAATGTCATCTCATAGCGCTCGCGACCAGCAAAGCAAGCCTGCGGCCGAATGGAAAGCAATGAATCCATGGATTGTCCGTCGTGGTTTTGCTGCCGGATTTCAGCAGATGCTGATTTTCGGCAGCCGACTATACGGATTTGAAGCGATGCTTGTTGATTCCCAGGCTCGTGATCCTGGACTCGAGGGTTTGCCGCGGGATCCGAAGCTTCGCCGCGGCACCAAGCGGCCCGGCAACGCGGCCGCGGCTTTCCTCCAACGCAGCTTCGATCATTTCCATCTCCTGGACGGGATCCAGACGTCCAAGGTGCCGGAGAGGGACTTTCACGCGGGATTCACGGGATGCTTCGTGCTGCAGCCAGGTTTCATCCACCGAGAAGGTTTCGCCATCGCACAGGATTACGGCCCTCTCAATGACGTTCTGCAGCTCACGAACATTCCCCGGCCAAGTGTAGGTCTTGAAAAGCTCCATGGTCCGCGCGTTGATATTTCGGATGCGCTTGCCCGCCTTTTTGGCATAACGCTCGATGAGGTATTCGACGAGCAGCGGAATGTCGTCGACGCGTTCGCGCAGCGACGGAACTCGGAGCGGAAAGACGTTGAAGCGGTAGAAGAGGTCGGCGCGAAAGCTGCTCGCTTCGACGGCAAGTTTGAGATCGCGATTTGTGGCCGCAACCACCCGCACGTCGACGGAAATCGGCTGGCTGCTTCCGACCCGTTCAAACTCGCGTTCTTGAAGCACCCGCAGCAGCGCGACCTGAGTTTCGATCGGGAGCTCGCCGATTTCGTCCAGGAAAATCGTACCGCCATCGGCGGATTCAAAGCGGCCCAAACGACGCGCCAGCGCTCCAGTGAACGCCCCTTTCTCGTGCCCGAACAGTTCCGACGCAATCAGCGACGATGGAATTGCGGCGCAGTTCACGCGAATAAAGGGTCGCGCGGAACGATTCGACCGCTTGTGTATGGCGCGGGCCACCAACTCCTTGCCGGTTCCGGTCTCGCCCAGAATCAGAACGGTGGAATCCATCGGCGCCACCCGGGCAACCTGCGCCAGCACCGCGTTCAAAGCGTCGGAAGACCCGACAATTTCCTCGAACATCGAAACGCGGTCGATGTCTTCGCGGAGCGCGACGATCTCGTTTCGCACTCTCTGTTCGGCCTGTTTTCGATCGTCGATTTCGACGCCGGTTACATACCATCGGATGATCTGCCCGTCTTCGTTCAGAAGCGGATTGAATCGATTGAAGAACCAGCGATACTTCCCGTCTTTGCCGAGCAACCGGTACTCGCTTTCGAACGGCTTCCCGGCCGAAAGCGCCCGCCGAATCTCGTCCCCGACCACACCCCGATCATCCTGATGAATGACACGCGTACGCAGCGCACCGGCGCGAAGTTCGTCGAGCGAGAGACCCGTAAATTCCAGAACCGGTCGATTGACGTAGAGGGTGTTTCCGTTTGGGGCCAATACGGTGATGAATTGCGGAATCGCTTCCACGATCTCCCGCAATTCCCGTTCGTCCTGCCGGATCTTCTCTTCCGCCCGGCTGGTTTCAATGGCCACGGCGGCAACGTGTGTGAACTGATCGATGATCTTCTGGTACCTGGGAGTTGGATGGCAGGGCTCAGAAGAATAGATGGCGAAGGTGCCCAGGACTTCTTTGTCCGAAGAGAAAATCGGAGAAGTCCAACATGAGCGCAGATTGGATTCGATGACGACGTTTTGCCATTCACCGGAATCCCAACGCTCGTCCGATGAAACATCGGAGACGATGACCGACTCCTTCCGGTACGTGGCCAAGGCGCATGGGCCCGCGCGCGGATTCAACGGCGCGCCGTTCAACGCGGTCACCAGTCTCGCCGGCAGAGTCGGCGCAGCGCCATGCTTCAGGGCGTTCCGGCTGGAATCCACCAACAACACCGAACAATGAGTCCCGCTGTTGGTCGCTTCAATGAGCCGGCACATGGAATCCAACACCAGTGAGAGCGGAGCGCCGGTCGCGATCATCTCCAGAAGCTTGTTTTCGCCCTCGAGCAGGTCCTCCGCGTTCTTCCGTTCGTCGATTTCGACGTCTATGCCCCACCATGCGACGAGGCGCCCAGAGTCATCGCGAAGCGGCGCCACCCGGAACAGAAACCAGCGGTACTGTCCGTCGAAGCGGCGCATGCGCGCCTGGATCTCGCCTTCGTCCCCCGATGCCACGATCGCGCCCCACGATTCGAGCAGACTTTGCATGTCGTCGGGATGAAGGATATTGGTGTCCTTCCAGTTCCATCCCTTGATCTGATCCAGGGAGAATCCCGTGTAGTCGAGACCTCTTTGATTCAGGAACTCGATCCGGCCGTCGGGGCCGGCACACCAAACGAAGCCGGGAATTGTGTCGATGACAAGCCGGACATGGGGGTCGAACGAGTGTGGCTCACGAATGGATTTGGCGTCGGGCGAAGTCGACATGAGGTTCTTCTAGAAAATGCAAATGATACCCGAAATCCCGGAAGGATCAAACACGCGGTCGCTAACGATGGTGGTGCTGATGTCGGCCAGGACAACGGTGGGCCGGAACGGTAGACTGTTGTTGATGTCAAACCGCGGTTCCGGCGTGCGCGCCATCTAACCCAGCGTGCGCAATTCGACAGTACTCAAAAGTTCTGTTTTTTTATTTTCAACTGCTTGATTTTCGACTCCAGCGTCGAAGGCGGAAGTCCGAGTTTTGCCGCGGCACCCTTCGTCCCGGCCACTTTCCCTCGAGTCTCCGCCAAAGCAGCCTCAATCATCTCCTTTTCCTGATCCTTCAGTGCCTGTGTCAGTAGACCTGAAGAATCCGGCTGGAGTGGCTCCTGAATAAACAGCCAGGCCTCATCAATCATAAACGTGTCGCCACTACAGAGAATGACCGATCTCTCGACAATATTTTGCAGCTCGCGAATATTTCCCGGCCACGCGTATGCCTCGCATAGTTCCAACGTACGTTTCTCGATATTGCAAATACGCTTCGCCATCTTTTCGGCAAACTTCTTGACGAAATACTCGACCAGGATGGGAATGTCTTCTTTGCGCTTTCGAAGTGGCGGTACCTGGATGGGAAAGACATTTAACCTGTAATAGAGATCCGATCGGAATGTTCCCGCGGCGATCGAGGAGGACAAGTCGCGATTGGTCGCGGCAATGACCCGAACGTCAACTGGAATAGCGCGGCTGCCTCCCACTCTCTCGAACTGACGTTCTTGAAGAACCCGAAGCAACGCAATCTGCGTCTCGACGGGAATCTCCCCGATCTCATCGAGAAAGACCGTGCCGGAATGCGCCAGTTCAAAGCGGCCGCGGCGCTGCTGCACTGCGCCGGTGAAGGCCCCTTTCTCGTGGCCAAAGAGTTCCGAGGCGATCAGAGAAGCAGGGAGCGCCGCGCAATTCACGCTGATAAACGCCTGGCTCGCCCGTTGCGAACGTTTATGGATGGCACGAGCGATCAGTTCTTTACCTGTGCCGGTTTCGCCGGAGATCAAAACCGTGGCGTCGGTCGGAGCCACCTTCACAATGCTCGAGAGCACGGTTCGCAAGACCGGTGATGAGCCGACAATCTCGTCAAACATGAACGCCTCATCGATCTCTTCGCGCAACGCCAGATTTTCGTCCTGGAGCCGGTCTTTCAGGCGCTTGATTTCTTCGAAAGCGTTCTCTAGTTTCGCCTGGCTTCGCCGCAACATCTCTTCTGTTTGTTTCCGCTCTGTGATGTCTTCGGCGAGCGCCATTATGAACCGCGGCATGCTCCTGGTGCCCGGAACGAGGGAAACGTTGTTGCTTACCCAGATCCAGCTGCCGTCCTTGCGTCGGTACTGCTTCTCGATCTGAAACTGTCTTCGCTTA
>QHXA01000821.1 GCA_003222755.1 Acidobacteriota bacterium | reverse complement strand
CTGCTGGTTCTGATGAATGGGATGGCCACGCCATAACGGCTACGATTAATCCAGGACCTCAAGGTGTTCCCATTACAAAAGCGGAACCCAACCCGGAGGACGGACCTTGCACATCGAAGCCGGAATCGGAGCGGCCAGAATCGTCTCGACGGAAAGTTCAAAAATCTGACATGGCTTGCTCGTTCGTTGGTCGGCGTCTATACCCAGGGCAATCAGAGAGGCCCGTTCAAGATCACCAGACAATACTGACGTTGGACGATCCTGACGCCAGGGAAACTGAAATTGAACGAATCCTGCATCTCAAATCCGAAATCCCAAAATATCAGATTGCACTACTCGAGCCGAGAATCGTCTGGTTGCGCAGGGCTATTTGCCAATCCCAGTTAGAGATTTCGGATTTGAGATGCAGGATTCGTCCGATTTCAAAATCTCCTCTCGCGTGAGTGCGCGATTCCACAAGTATTTGGTGTCCTCTGAAGAGAGTGGTAGCCTACGGGCGATAAAGGAGATGCCATGAAAAACGTACTGTCCATTGCCGCATTGCTGCTGGTGATAAGCCAACAACAGCCGGCGTCAGCTCAAGGAAGTGCAGATCTCGTCAAGCAGGCGGTCGCTGCGGAAGGCGGCGCCGAACTGCGCACGCTGAAGGCCCTGGCCATCAAAGGCGACGCCAAGTTCTGGGAACCCGGGCAGTCATTTTTAGCCGGCGCAGAGCCGCGCTTCCTGGGGGATGCGACGTTCGCGATCACCTGGGATCTTGCCAACGGCAGAGCGCGCACGGCGTGGGACCGCGATCAGAAATATCCTGAGCCGGCGGTGAAGATCAAATACACAGAGACGGTGCTGCCGGCGCTCGGCTACGTCACGGACGAGAAGACCAGCCAGGCGATGTCCGGCATCCGCGTCGCGACGCATCAGCGCGAGCTCGAGCGCGCCTCGCCCTGGCTGCTGGTCAAGGCCATGGACGAATCGGGCAAGGTCCGCGCCGCGGGATCTCAACGGCTCGGCCAGCAGTCGCTACCGGCGGTCTCATACACGGATGGACCAACGACATTCACCATCTTGTTCGATCCCAAGACTCATCTACCTGCTGCTGTTCGCACGCGCGATGACGACAACATCAATGGCGATTCGAACTTTGATCTCGTGCTGACGGACTGGAAAGCTGTCGGTCGGGTGCAGGTCGCGCATTCGCTGTCTTACCGTATCAACGATGTCGAGATCGCAAAACTCACATACCGGGAGGTTAGCGCCAATCCGGCAATCGCGGCCGACACCTTTGCGGTGCCTGACGCGGTAAAGGCAGCGGCCAAGCCGCCCGCAACAGGCAATGTGCCCTATCAATGGGTATTGCGGCGGCTTTTCCTGACGCGGTTCACCGACAGCGACAATATCATTTTCCCGGATGGCGGCGGCCTCAAGCTGGTCGAGCTTGCGCCCAACGTGCAGCATGTCGAGGGCGGCACGGCCAACAATCTGATCGTTGCGATGAAAGACCACCTGGTTATCTTCGATGCCCCTTATGGCGAGAGGCAATCGCGTTGGGTTATCGATGCGGCAAAAGCGAAGTATCCGGGCAAGCCGATCCGATATCTGGTTCTGACCCATCATCACATGGACCACACCGGCGGCATGCGAACGTATGTGGCCGAAGGCGCGAAGGTGATCGTTCCGACTCCGGACAAGGCCTATTTCGAAAAGGATGTCAAGGCGCCTCGGACGATCGTTCCGGACGATCTGCAGAAAAAGCCGCGGTCCGCTGACATCGTCGAGGTGAGGGATCAGATGACAATGAAGGACGAGGCCGCTGAAATTCGCCTCTACAATATTCAGAATCCCCATGTCCAAGGCTTTCTCCTCGCGCATGTAGTCACAGGTAACATTCTCTATGTGACCGACCTCATCTCACCCCGCGGTCCGATCGACCGTTCGGAAGGCACGGCTGCCGTAGGTGAAGCCCTGAGGAAATACGGCATCACCGGCGCCACCATCGCCGGCGGCCATGGCACGCTCGCCAAACAGGCCGACATCGGGCCGGCCTTGGCCGCGCGCTAGTCTAGGAAATGAAATTGAAGTTGCAGGGACGCACCCCGATTTAGGTCGGGGTGCGCGTGCAGGTAATTTACCTGCACGCCTCCGGCGTGCGTTACGCTAAAAAACGTATTTCAACGCAAGTTGCAGGATGCGTGGATCAGTAGCTGAGAGGATCTGGCCGAACGTTGCGCTCGTAAAATTCACCGTCGGATTGCCGAGATTTACGAGGTTCGGGACATTGAATGCCTCGGCTCGGAATTCGATAGATTGCTTCTCGCGGACCTGGAATGCTCGCGTCAGGCCCATATCAATTCGAACACTCCTCGGACCGCGAACATTACGAGGGCCCATACTGCCATACGTACCAGTTAGAGGCTGCACGAATGCCGCAGGGTTAAGCCAGGACCTCGCGCTCTGTGTGGCCGCGTAAGGACTGAGGAGTACCTGATTCGGATATTGGTCGGTGGTTCCCGACAATGCATTATCGAGGCCGGAAACCACTGTCAGAGCGCTGCCGGACAAGATCCTGACGATTCCGGAAATCTTCCAGCCAGTGCCCAGCGTCCGCAGCGTTCCGTCAGAAAATCGCGGCGTTGCATACACGGTCGACAGATTAAAATTGTGCCTCCGGTCCAAATCGCAATTCCCTTGGTTTGCTCCACGGCGTTCAGGAATTTGTCCGCGATGCAGTGCGACAACGTATAGTTCCCCTGCACTGTCAGGCCATTGCTGGCCCGGCGCTGAACGGACAGCAACAAGGCGTTATACCTGCGTGTTCCGCCGTCGTCCGCATTCACGACATTCGAGTAGAACCGGCCCTGATCCGGGTTCTTCAGATTCAAAGCGCGACGCTGGATCGTATTGTTAGTCGAAGAACACGGTGTGAAGGGCGTTCCGTTGATCACGCAACTGCTGCCGGGTAGATAGACGGCCGGATTACCCTCGTTGCTGTTCAAGACGTGTATACCGGTACTCCCGATATAGTTGCCTGCGACTAACCAATCCTTCCCGATTTGCCGCTGGATGCTGAGATTCCATTGATTGATGTAGGGCATCTTGAGATTGAGCGGAAGGTTCGTGATGACAGCATTTGATAAAAACGCCGTGTCTGGGCCCACGGGTTTTAGAGGGAAAGGATTTCCTCCGGCGTAGCCCTGCCACGGATCATCGAAAGTACCCACCGGGTTCGTAAGAATCACGCGAGTCCCCCACGGCGGTCCGTCCCGGAGCGAGGTGAACTGATACAAGTGCGGATAGTCGAAGAAGATTCCGTAGGCAGCTCGAATCGTCATTTGACCGTTGCCCTGCGGATCCCATGCGAGTCCCAACCGTGGCGCAAAATGCAGCCAAGCATTCGGCGCGAACCTATCATCGGGAACGCCTGGGTCGCCTGGGAATAGGAGTCCTGCGGGCGCATTCTTAAAGACCGTGCTCCGGCGCCCCTGATCGAACCAGTCGTTCTGGAAATGTAACATCCTGCCCTGCTTGTCGCGCTGTCCCAGGAACGGTTCCCATCGAACGCCCGCGTTCATGGTAAGTCGCGAACTCATTTTCCACGTGTCCTGGAGGTACATGCCCAGGTAATCCTGTCGGGGGTAGTGTGTCGTTATATTTTGTTGCGTGTATGTGTTCATCTTTCCGAGTATGAAATCGCCCATCGACAGGCCAGTGTTCGCAGCCGTGAATGAAACGGATCCCACAGCCGTCGAGACAGAGAGGACATTGAGCATCGAATGGATATGGTTCGCCCCGAATCCGACCTGATGCGCCCCCCGTATCCAACTCACATCATCCGTCGCTTGGAATACCGTGTTATTACTCCAACCGGGAGTTGCCGCCTGATTCCCGGCAGCGAACGCTCCGGTGACGGCGAGTATCAATATCTTCGGCAATCCCGGTGCGTAATAAAAATTCTTCACGCCGAGATCGCTCAGGTTATAGAAATCGTGTACGGTTTTCTCCCCGAGTGTTCGAAGGGCTGTTGCGTGGAAGGAATTCACAATTCTCGCACTCCACACGTACGTATCACCCAGAACAAACGACTGAGCGCGCACCTTCTTATCGCCCTCCAGCAGAGAAAGCGTACTTGTACCGTCGTAGGGCGCGGGCGCGTCGAAGCGTGCAAATTCATAGCGGCCGAACACGGAATGTTTTTTGCTGTCTTGGTAGGCGATCTTGCCCACGATCACATGTTCGTTGCTCTTGATGATCTGACCATAAGTAACGCGGCCGCATGAATCGGTCGCATTGGGAAGCCGCTTCACGAGGTTTAATGCCGCAGGAGAAAACCGCGAAGGATCGATCCGATTGTCGACGAACGGCGCCCTCAATGTGATCTGCCGTCCGGCATTGCACGCAGGAGTCGTGATGGCCGTCCAGTCACCAGCGAGCATCGCTGGCGTGGGAACGAAAGCAATGCCCTCAACCGGCGCGGAGCGCACGGTCGTCGACTGATCGCCTCCGAAGAAAAACAACTTATTCTTGAT
>QHXA01000820.1 GCA_003222755.1 Acidobacteriota bacterium | reverse complement strand
TCGCACGATCGTGCTCACGGGTACGTTGCTCGGCGGATATGCGGATGAGCTGTTTCACATCCTCTACCGTCTGGACAGCCGGCAGATGCGCGAAGATGGATTCGAGTGCGGCGAATCGGGTGTGCGGCAATTCGCGGAGGCTTACGGCGTCCTCGAGAAGGTAACCACGATTGAGCCCGCGGAGAACGCGTGCTCGGATGCGAAGGTCACCACGACCGTAAAGCGCCGTCCGGGAGCATCGCCGCTGTTGTTCGGCAAATATCTGATGAACATGGTGGCGTTCGTCTCATTGGAAGACATTTCGGACGCATTGCCTCCGTACACCGAGGAGGTGCTAGCCGTCGAGATGGATCCCGTTCTCGCGGGCGCATACACGCGGCTTGAAGATGATGTCACCGCGGCACTCCGCGAGCACCACGGCAATTCTTCCGTCATCAGCACGGCGATGAACGCGCTGTTGTTGTATCCGGACCGGCCTTACGGTATCGGGACCCTCTACGGCTTTCGGGTAGATAAGGAGACCGGAGAACGCGAGCGGTTCATTATCTCGGAACCCGAGGATCTCGACGAACGCCACGTCTACGCGAAAGAACGGCGACTGATTCAAGAAATCAAGAGCGAGCTGGCTCAGGGCCGCAACGTTCAAGTGTTCGCGGTGTATACGCAGAAGCGCGACGTCACTCGACGTCTACAAGAGCTCATGCGCAAAGAAGGCATTCGCGCGGAGGTGCTAACCGCGGAAACGCCGCCCGAACAACGCGAAGCCTGGTACGAACGCCAGTTGCAAAACGGGATGCAGGTTTGCATCTGTCATCCCAGGTTGGTGCAGACCGGACTCGACCTGCTCCCTTTCCCCAGTATCTTCTTCGTTCAAACCGGCTACTCGATCTACACGTTGCGTCAAGCGAGCCGTCGAAGCTGGCGTATTGGTCAACGCGAACCTGTGCGAGTCGCATTCTTCACGTATTCCAAAACCGCGCAGGAGAGTTGTCTCCGGCTGATGGGAAAAAAGCTACTGGTCTCCTTGGCGATGGAGGGAAAGCTTCACGTCGAAGGATTGCAGACGATGGATCAGGATGACGACCTCCTGACGGCGATGGCCCGCGAGCTTGTCACACGGCAAGGCGTCGGCGAACAAGCCGCAGAGGTATGGCGGGCGCTGGGAAGGATGAATCAACCGGCTTCTTCCGCCAATGTTGAAGCGGTCCCTTGCAACCCTGCCGAGACATCAAAACAGCCAGAGCCGAACGTCTGGACTCCATCGAGAGGTCCCGCCATTCAGCTTTCGCTCTTCTGATCACGGTGTTCTCAATCAACAACAAGAGGTTTGTCATGGCGACAGTTGAAAGCCCTGTGCTGTCTAAAGCCGACTCCATTTTTGACCTCGGCGACCGCCTTGCGGGATTGCTTCAGCAGATCCGGGAGCACACAGTTCACGACGAAATCCCTGAAAGCAGCCTGTCGCGTTTGGCGGATGCCGTGGAGGCGCTTCGGTCACGTCTGGTTCGAAAGGCAGAGCACGACCCACGCTCGCTTTTTGATCTCGATCAGCGTTTGATTGAGTTGATGGATTGCGCCGAAGAGGCCGCGGAACAAGGGGAAATTCCGCAAGACCTCTTAGACGAAATCAACGATTACCTCGAAGCGTACCAAACGAAGGTCGATCGCATTGCCGGTTACTGGCGATGGCAGGAATCGATCGCGACCATCTGCGGGCAGGAAGTCGAACGATTATCGACGCGCAAGCGAGCCGCTGAACGTCGCGTAGACAGTCTGAAAGAGATGCTTCTCGCGTTCATGTTATCGCGTGGGCTAAAGAAAATTGAAGGCCAGAGGTCCTCGATCGGCCTGCAACCTAACAGTTCGGCCTCCCTCGTCATCGTCGATCCCCTCCAAATTGGGGAAAGCCTCTTTGAAAAGAACCTGCGCCTTACCAAAACCGAGCTCCAAGAGATCGTCTATCAAATGGCCGAGGGCAAACTCCGCCGGAGATTGGAAGCCGCATTGGCCGGCGATGGCTGGGAAATCAACAACTCTGCCGTCCGCTTCGCCATAACGAACGGTTCGGCCGTGTCAGGCGTGAAGCTCGTCAAAGGCAATCATCTGCGCCTTCGGTAAATGCCCGGCCGAATTTGCATGGCGACCAA
>QHXA01000811.1 GCA_003222755.1 Acidobacteriota bacterium | reverse complement strand
TGTTCTTCCACAGCTCCATGAGCCGGCCCTCGTACACGGCCACTGCCATCACAAATCCCTCTTTGGTATGGAGGATGAAGAGAACGTCTTGAAGCGACTCGGCCTCCAGTACGAGATCGTTGATTCAGGATGCTGTGGTATGGCTGGCGCGTTTGGTTTCGAGAAGGAACACTACGATGTGTCTATGAAAGCCGGCGAGCGTGTTCTTTTGCCTCGTGTGCGCAAAGCGGATGCCGGTACGTTAATCATCACGGACGGTTTCAGTTGCCGCGAACAGATCTCGCAAGGCGCGGGTCGGCAGGCCCGCCATCTCGCCGAAATCGTGGATTTGGCTTTCAGAGTGGGAGTCAGAGACCACCGCGTTGCCCCCACACGACCACCTCGGGCTGCGTAAAAAGCACCGCGGAGCGGTGCACTTAAGTTTGTCCCCCTGTGCGCACGCCGGAGGCGTGTCAGTAAATTAGCCGGGAGTATTGCGCACGTTTGACGAACTCGACGAATGCGCCCCCCAGCAGGGGTGCGAGGAGTCCTCGATACCCTTTCAGGCTGCGGATGTCGTTGGTTTCAGACAACCCGGGGTTGCGCTCGCTCCCGCTCGCTTAACCCCCGGCTAATTTCCTGGCACGCCTCCGGCGTGCGCAAAATGGATGACTTAAGAGCCCGCTCCGCGGTGTCCCGCCCGGAATCCAACGTGCCAAGACAAACGCGGCCGAGTGTGGTCATGGCGCAAATTTTTAATCGCAGTACCAACACCTTGTCGCGGGTCAGCATTTTCGGCGCGGTTTTCATCATTGCGGCGCTTATAACTGTTTGGGGCGTGATGATCCGGTCCCCGTACTTCACGGAAGCACGCGTGGTGCGCGAGCAACCGGTGCCGTTTAGCCACAAGCATCACGTTTCCGGGATCGGCATCGACTGCCGTTATTGTCACACCTCTGTTGAAGAAAGCTCTTTTGCAGGCATTCCATCAACGAAGACATGCATGAACTGCCACTCTCAAGTGTGGGCGGATAGTCCGATGCTCGAGCCCGTCCGCGCAAGCTATCGAGAGGATCGCTCGTTGCAGTGGACGCGTGTGAACGATCTGCCGGATTTCGTCTATTTCGATCACAGCATTCACGTACACCGCGGAGTCCAGTGCACGACGTGCCATGGACCAGTGGAACAAATGCCGATGACCTGGCGAGAAAACACGCTGTTCATGGAATGGTGCCTTCAGTGTCACCGGCATCCGGAGCGCTACATTCAGACCGCAGGCAAGAGCATCGATTCTCCACGCAAGCTGACGAATTGCTCGATATGTCATCGATGAAAGCAGACCGATTCTGGCGAACACTGGAGGAGTACTCCAACTTCGAGGAATTCCAGAGATCATTGCTTGACGAGTTTCCGCCCGGGGTATCCGAGCGGCCCGCGTTTTTGCACCGCAGGGAGTTTCTCTCGTTGGTATCGGCGTCGCTTGCTTTTGCCGGCTTGACGTCATGCGCCCCAACCGTTCCCGAAAAAATCGTTCCGTACGTGCGGCCGCCTGAAGAGATCGTTCCGGGCAGACCGCTTTTTTTTGCCACCGCATTTCCTCTTGGCGGCTACGGTCTCGGGGTTTTGGCGGAAAGCCATATGGGACGGCCCACGAAAATTGAAGGCAATCCGGATCATCCCGCAAGCCTGGGTTCTACGGATGCGTTCGCCCAAGCGTCCATCCTGTCTCTATACGATCCCGATCGCTCGAAAGTGATTGTGAACGGCGGCCGCATTTCGACATGGGATGCATTCATTACGGCTCTTGCAACAGAGCTTGAAGCCAAGCGCCTGAATAAAGGCGAGGGACTGAGGTTTTTGACGGAGACGGTGACTTCGCCCACGGTCGCATTACAGCTTCGGCGAATTCTGGAACAATTCCCAGCGGCCCAGTGGCATCAGTACGAACCGGTCAATTCGGACAGCGCGCGGGCAGCTTCACGAACGATGTTCGGCAAGTATGTGGACGCGCGTTATCACGTCGAGAAGGCGGACGTCATTCTTTCACTGGATGCCGATTTCCTGTTATCGATGCCAGGACACGTACGGCACGCTCGCGAGTTCGCATCTCGGCGGCGAACGCAACCTGGCGAAAACAGGATGAACCGCCTTTACGTTCTGGAGAGCACACCCTCGATCACTGGCGCGAAGGCGGATCATCGCCGGCCGGTGCGGTCGTCAGACATATATGTAATGGCCTCGCGAATTGCAGACGCGCTTGGGGGAAAAACGTCGACGGGTGATGCCTGGGTCGATGCTCTCGTGCGGGATCTCCAATCTGCGCGCGGCAAGTCGCTCGTCATTGCCGGCCCGCAGCAGCGGCCGGAGGTTCACGTTCTCGCGCATGCGATGAATGCAGCGCTAGGGAACATCGGACAGACGATTGAATACATCGATCCGGTTGAGCCGAATCCGGTGGAGCAACTCGAGTCGCTGAAGCAGCTCACTCGCGACATGCAGAATGGCGCCGTCGATCTCTTGCTTGTGGTTGGTGGTAATCCCGTGTACACCGCGCCCGCCGACTTGGAATTCGCGAAGCATTTCGCGAATGTGCGAGTCCGAGTTCACCTCGCACTGTATGAAGACGAAACGTCGGACTTCTGTCACTGGCATATTCCGGAAACGCACTACCTGGAATCGTGGGGCGACATTCGCTC
>QHXA01000113.1 GCA_003222755.1 Acidobacteriota bacterium | reverse complement strand
TCGTCGTTGACATGCGTGACGTCAAGGGTCATCTGGACATTCAGCCTTTGGACATCATGGTGAACCATCACACGACCACTGTCTTTTTCGAAGACGTGGAGATCCCCGTCGAGAATCGCATTGGAGAAGAAGGTAAGGGATTCCGCTACATCATCGATGGATGGAATGTGGAGAGGATCCTCGTCGCGTCCGAGGCGATCGGCGATGGCCGATGGTTCATCGAGCGGGCATCTCGTTACGCCAGCAATCGTGTGGTGTTTGGCAGGCCGATCGGCGCCAATCAGGGGATACAGTTCCCGATCGCCAAGGCTTATGCGCACATCGAAGCAGCCGATCTCATGCGCTTTACGGCCGCCGCTAAATTCGATCGCGGAGAAAAGTGCGGCGCCGAGGCGAATATGGCCAAGCTGCTGGCCTCCGAAGCTTCTTGGGAAGCCGCCGATGTTTGCATGTCGACCTATGGCGGATACGGATTTGCGCGCGATTACGATGTTGAAAGAAAGTTTCGGGAGACTCGCCTCCTGGTCGCGGCTCCAGTGAGCAACAATATGGTGTTGGCCTTCCTGGGCCAGAACGTACTCGGTATGCCGAAGTCGTATTAAGAAAGGTTCTTCAATATGGAGCAGAAAACTTCCCTAATACGTTCCTGGATGTTTGTGCCCGGAGATCGCCAACGCATGATCGACAAATCCATGGGACTCCCGGTGGATGCCATTTTGATGGACATCGAAGATGGTGTGGCTCCTGCGGCCAAGGACACCGCTCGCCGTCAAATTGCAGCCTCGCTCGATCAGATAGCAGCGCGCAAAAAAGAAAATCCCTCGCTTCGCACACCGGCACGCTTGGTGCGGATCAATGCGGTCGGACACGAGCGCATGCACGCCGATCTTGAACACGTCATTCGGCCCGCGTTAGAAGGTTTGGCCGTGCCAAAGACCGAGACCGTTGATGAAGTAAAAATTGTGGAACGCATCCTGGACGAGCGTGAACCGAAGATGGGAATACCTTCCGGCAGCGTGCGATTGCTTATCGCGCTCGAGAGTCCGAGAGGCCTGATGAACGCCTACGCGATTGCTAGTTGTTCGCCACGCATCATCGGCCTCATGTTTGGTGCGGAGGACTTTTCGAGAGAGTTGAGCCTGCCTCTCCGGCGCGAGGGTGAGGCGACTGAACTCATCTATGCTCGTTCATCCGTGGTCGTAGCTGCCGCCGCCGCTCACGTTCAATCCGTGGATGGCGTGTGGCCGAATTTTCAGGATGTAGAAGGGCTCCGCAAGTTTGCTCTGCAATCCCGGCGTTTAGGGTTCTCCGGAATGTCTTTGATTCACCCGGCACAAATCGATGAAGTGAACGCCGCCTTCACTCCCACGCCGGAGGAGATTGATTACTGCCGCCGTGTGGTCCAGGCCTTTGACGACGCGCGATCTCGTGGCGAAGGCGCGATTGCCTTCGGCGGGCAGCTCCTCGATAAGGCAATCGTAGATAGAGCTCGGCAGACTCTCGGACTGGCCGAATCGTTGGGTGTGTAGGAATACGTCGGTCAGAAACTCCCTGAAAAGCCGTCCTTGCCGCGAATGTAATTGAGGTTGTTTTGCTCAGGATTACGGTTCACTAACGGACGCGCGTAAAGCGGGTGCTTGAGACTGCGCACTTCGTGCTCAATCGTGAACACGACTTCATTAGTATCCAGGTCCACGATGTCTCGAAAACGCCACTCGTGAGGATCCACATCCCGAGTAATCAGATTGCGTTCGAGAAGGCGTCGATATGGGCCTGAGAAGTCCGCGATGTAAATTTGCACATCATGTTCGTCATAAGCCGGCAGGTCTTCATCGGTCTCCCCGNNNNAAGCGTTGATGTCCTCCTGCGCCCACCCGCGCCGTAACCGATCCGTCCTGCGCCGAAACATTTGCCGAGGCATTCATAATCTCTCGATAAAAGCGGACAATGTGAGTGGCAGTCCCGGCGGGCACTGTAAACTCCACGTACGCGATGCCGAGCTGCGTTTCTCCCAACTCCGGTGACGGCACGTGACAACGAAACCGATTGCCCTAAGGGCACGTGGCTTCAACGAACTTCTCCAGCTCACGAAATCCGAATTGAGTATCGGAAAGTAGTGCGGCCGCGTCGCGCAGCCGCTTTATCAGCGCGTGCAAATCAGGCACGACAAGCCCAATAGTGCCTCGAATGCGTTGGCGATCACCTGTCGGCAAATGCATCTGGCTCCGCCCGATATTGACCCACATGTTGTCTACACCCACCATCATGTAGGGATTGCGCGTTAAGCCAAGAGCTGAGATGTAGGAATCGTCGCTAACTGCTGGTCGGGCTGCCGCACGTTCACATGTTCGAGGTGAACGATATTGCCGACGTCCTCAACCGTGCGATCGAAACTAGGTTCCATAGGAGTATTGCTCGTCGTGGCGTGCGGCTGCACATAAAGTCTCTGTCGAATATGTACTCACGGGCCTGAGGCGCTGTTGCCTAACGTAAAGGAAGCTCAGGATCATCGGCTGGCAGTAGGTTCCGACTCGATCGGCGTGAACTAACTCGGGAGGGAAAACTCTCCAGTCGAAGGGGCGCACTCAACCACTCGCCTGCGAACGGCGGGGAGACCTTTCTGTCTATATACACGTTACGTTTGAACGGTCAAACTTGTAGATTTGATCGGTCCTGCATTTGATTCATTGAAGGTACTGTTTGAACCATTCGAGGACCGGTTTCATAGCTTCATTTGTCCTCTTCCCATACACGTCGAAGTGTACGCCGCCTTTTAGAGTGAAGAGCTTCTTCGGTTCCTTAGCCTTACTATACAATCTATCGGCGTCATCAGCCTCGAGCTCGTCCTTCTCAGCTTGAACGAAGAGAATTGGTGTTGGAGACACCTTGTCAATAATCTCTTCCGGCTTGTAGTCCAGCCACCCATCAACGGTTGCTAGAGTTGTTCTGTTGCCTTTTTCCTTTTCCACCTGTTCAGCATCCTTCAAGGAAGAGCTCAGATCAGGAGGCATTATCAGTACCGAATCGGTTCCCTCATTCAAAAACCCATGGAAGTCTTTGGACTTGCCAGTCAAAACCCTGTTTATCCTGTCCTCTCGAACTTTTTGCATTAGAGTTTCCCACTGCTGCTCGGTTCGAAATCTTCGCATTCTCCGCTCGCCATCACCGACCAAGACCATTGAGGCAACAGCCTTTACTCGTCGGTCTCGAGCTGCTATGTATGCTACTTCTCCTCCTCCCAGACTTACACCTAACACGGCGATTTTGTCAGGGTTAACTTCTGGTCTTGATTGCAAGTAGGATATGGCGTTACTAGCGTCATAGATCTGTAGGTATGGAATTACCTCGCCGCGGACGCCTTCGCTCTCTCCGAATCCTCTGAAATCCATAGTTAGGGCTACAAAGCCACCTGCGTTCAACTCTTCAGCGAACCCAGGAAAGAAAGCATCCGCCGTGCTCATGAAACCTGGCACAAGCACGACACCAGGAAAACGTTTTCCTGGGGAATTGTCAGGCGTAGAAAGTATTCCGGACAGTTTTAGGCCGTCGCTATAGTAGCTTATTCTCTCTCTCATTAATCAAAGCTCCCTTCCAAGGGTTTTCGATTCGTTTATTAAATGCAGACTATAATTTGCCCCACGCTTCGACAAATCGGCGGGCATCTTCGATGACCGGCTCCGTCACGGGGACATAAGGAACAATCAATCGATCCACGCCCGCTTCCACAAACGGCTGCAATCTCTCCTTGATCTCTTTCACCGAAGTCGCGGGAATGACGGGCAGCTTGTCCATGTAAACATCGGTGATCTGTGTACTGGCGGCTTTGAATCCGCCCGTTTTGAAAGCCTCCTGGACAGCGTTAACCTCCGCTTCGAATCCGGAGGCTTTAAGCATGTCGCGATAGTGATCGGCAATGTTGTAAAACGTCAGTACCTGCCGCAGGCGCGAGCGGGCCATCGCGCGATCTGGATGCAGCGACACACGCACCTTCGCAATGATCGCAATCTTATTTGGATCGCGGCCCGCCTCCACAGCGCCCGCCCGCACGCGTCCCGCGATCTCGCGAATGGTGGCGGGAGTCGCCATGTTGATGAACACTCCATCGGAGATCTGGCCGACAAGCCGCGTCATCTGCGGCCCCAGCCCCGCCAGGTAGATAGGAAAGGAGGGATGACTAGGTTTCCAGGACAGCTGGAATCTTTGCCCGGTTGAATAGATTTCTCCCTGGTATTCGACTCGTTCCCCCGCGGCAGTCTTGCGAACGATGTCGATATATTCGCGTGCCCGGCGCAGCGGCCGGTCGAATGTACCTCCATGCCAGGCGGCGATTGTCTTATTGGCGACTCCGAGGCCCAAGAGAAGTCTTCCTCCCGAGAGATCCTGCAACGTGGCAGATTGGATGCCCAGAGTGACCGCACTGCGTCCGTAGATGTGATAAATAGCTGTGCCTAATTTGAGAGTGCGCGTCCGCGCGGCAATTCCCGAAATCAGGACCAGCGGGTCAGTGCTGTTCGACTCACCTTTCCAGAAAGCACCGAAGCCGGCCTGCTCAATCAGCGGCGACAGTTCCACGATTCCTGCGACCGGATAATGCGCGGCAGAATTCAACTCGATGCCATAGATCACGATTCCTCGCTTTCGGGGGTAAGTTACTACCTCAGGTAAACGCCTTCAGGGTCGATCTCTTCTCGCAACAGGCGCAACTCCTCTGTGGTAGGAGGAGGAGTGACGGGAACATGCTCGGGGATGTGCAACGGGAATCCCGTGTTCTCTACGACGTCTTCCAACCGAACCACTGGATGCAACGAGAGCAGCGTCGCCGAATGACTCTGAGGATCGAACCCGAGCACGGCCATATCCGTGATGACGCGGTGAGGACCTCCTCCCCGCAGGCCCAGTTCTTCTCGGCTGCGGCCTCCGACGAATCCAGGACTCGTGAGGTGAGCCACCGCTTCCGGCAGCTTCCGTTTTTCGTGCCGCATAATCATGATGACGCGCTTGGCGAGCGAGGCGATGTCATTTCCACCCGCGCTGCCGTTGAAATAGCGCACTTTTCCAGAGTCTTCCTTCAACAGCGTCGTATTGATGTTGCCGAAACGATCGATCTCGAGCGCTCCCAAAAATCCGACATCGACAACGCCACGATGCACGTTCATCCCCATCACATCCAGAAAGCCGCTCCAGCATGTTGCTTTGTACCAAATCCGAGGATCGGCTAATCCCACTGCAGTATCGATCGGGCTCATATTCATGACGCCGATCTCCAAAAGCGCGCTCAGCCTGGGCGCATGCGTCCGCTTGGCAAGAACGCAGGCCACTTGAGGTAGTCCAAGGCCGACGACGACAACTTCGCCGTCGTGCAGTTCTCTAGCTCCGGCAGCTGCCATCATTTCACTCGCGAGAACTTCTGGCATCGTTGTCTCCCTGGATTCTTATTCCTGAATTGATGTGACCCGCAAAGTGGAGGAGGCTATCAAAATTTAACGGAGAACTTCAAGCGCAGAACTGCTGAGGTCGAGGAAATTCAGGATGAGCTCGTTGCGAGCGAAAGTCCCCTCCGGGAAAAGCCCGGGAAAAGGACGGGTGGCTGCCGGACTATCTTGATTTCCGTGACATCGAAGACTCTGAAACAGGACAAGCCGGCGAAGATCGTTTAAAAAACGCGGCCGCAGCACAAGCAAAGGCCGCATCCGATCGGACTCCGGTGAGCACACGGCGCTTCTTGCCTGGTGCGGATAACACGTATCCGAGCGCGGGTTGCATCGTCTGAACATTCAGTCCGGTTCCATCAGGGAGATGGAGCAATTCACCCCTTCTCAGGATTCTTAATTCAATATCCGGAAAATCCCGTTCGACGATTTCCCTGTTCAGGTTCAAAAAATAGTCAAACGTCTCGAGTGTCGCCTGACCCGCAGGGCCCTGCAGCCGCTCCTCGTCAAAGAATGCAACAGCGACGCCTTTCGTCTTCCGGATCTTGCTTTTTGTTTGAGCAAAACCTGTTGCCACACTTGCGGCGATTACAGTGATCACTAGAAGAAGTTTTGTCATCGGCAGGAAAGCTTACGATGAGGACATCGTTTTTCCTCGCTTTCGTGGTCCGCGCGTCTGCGCCGAAGTCCAAGCCGTTTCAGAAATTCACGCGGGCACTGATCACGAATCTTCGTTCTCCCGCCGCAGATGTGATTCGCCCGAACGGGACGCTGGTACCGCCGGGGCCGGTGGCGGTACCCGAGCCGGTGCTGTTGATGTTCACATTCGGCACATCAAAATTGGGATGGTTCAACACATTGATCGTATCCACCCGGAATTCAAACTCTTTGGTTTCGGCAATCCTCACACGCTTGATCAAGTTGGCGTCGAACCCCAACAGCGGCGGTCCTTCGAGCGTGCTCCGGCCAAGATTGCCGATTTGCCCCGGCGCAGGATTCACAAGAATGGGCCGGCCCTGCGAATCGGCAATCGCTTTGTTGCTGAACGTTCCGCTGAGTCCGTTTTGCGAGGATACATTGGCCCCGGATGGATCCGTGATCTGCTGGAGGCCGGGGAAGTAGGTCACGCCATTCGAGAGCTTCGTGACCTTTCCCACTCTGGGAAAATCGCCAAGAATGACCGGGGTGCTATTGGTAGTCATTTGCCAAATCGTCGAAACAGGAGCAACAACGGTCAAAGGCGCACCGGACGTCCAGCTGAAGATCGCGCCAAATTGCCAACGCTCGGTCAGATGCTGCACGAGTCCGGGCGAGTTGCCGAGAAATTTCCGATTCGGGCCGAATGGCAGTTCGAACGTTCCGTTGCTGATGAAATTGTGAGTGCGATGGTAACCCAACAGCGCTTTATCCAAAGCTCTGTTACTGGGATCGCGGGGATTGTAAAGGCCGTCACCATCATTTACACCCAAGGCCCGGCTCCAGGTGTAGGTTGTCTGGTTCGTGAAGCCGTGCGAGAGGCGTTTCGTCAGCTGCAGTTCCAGAGAGTGATATGTGGAGTTGTCCGGATTCGATTGCAGCGTCACGATCTGGAACTGTGGATTGAGTACAAAGAAATTCTCGGACAGTCCACCATTTCGGACGAAACCGCCGCCTTTGCCGGTGATATTCGTGCTGCGGTTCAGAAAATCCGCCAAGGCGCCGACATTGCCGTTCGCGATGAACGCTCGTGTGGCAGTGTACGCGCGCAGTGCCGCCGATCCAGTAACTGTAGTGCCATTGACGACGCCGGCGCCGGGGACATTCAACCCCATCAACATTTGACTGAACAACGCGGCATCACCGCCAGTCCGCGTCACATTGAACGCGTCGAGGAAGTTGTTCTTGAAAATATCCACCGCGTTGAGTGGAATTCCGCCGAAGAGTCTCGTTCCCTTGGTCCCCACGTATGAGACATTCACGGTTAAATTTCTGACGAGCTCTCGCTGAATCGAAACATTGAAATTTTGAACGTATGGGTTCACCCGGTGAATCGAGTACGCTTGGGCAGTTTCTGATCGGCTCGCGTCCAAGCGGCTCGACTGCAGCGGCGCGAACTGATGAGGTATCGGCAAGACAACGTTCGCCAACGAGAGGTAATTGGCCGTCGTCAATGTGATGCCGGTATTACTGAAACCTTCAAACGTGCCTGGGAATCCGCCGGCGACAAAATTGAGATCTTGCGACGCGCCCTTGAGAGGCCCGCCAGCATAGCTCACGCCATATCCCGCCCGCAGTACGGTCTTGTCTTTTCCAAACCACGGAAGCGACCAAGCGATGCCGACGGAGGGGGCGAAGTTATTCCAATCATTGTTATAAAGCGGCGTGTTCGGGTGTGGTGAATTTTTGCCTACGAACTCTGCACTGGTCAAAGGCCCGCACGAAATTCCGCATAGGCCGACATCTCCCCCAACGGGCCGCCCTGCAAGACCATGAGCTTCGTACGGCGGGCCATACCACTCCCAATGGACACCAAGGTTCAGCGTAAGATCCGGACGCGCTTTCCAATCGTCTTTGAAGAACCAGGAGGATTCCTGCGCGCGCCAATCACGCAATTTGTATTTAACTCCGTCCTTGTAGCCGAGGAACACAGGATCTTTTGAGCTTCTCAGATCGAAACCCTCGATGATGCTCCCGAGCGAGCCGGAGAGATCGGTGAGAATGTTTCGCGCTGTTGTCTGGTTGTTGCCGCTCAGGCCGGCAATCGCGACGTTGTCGAGATTTTGTACCGCTGGACCGCCGACGCCCAAAAAGGCTTGAGGAGTTATATTACTGTCGCCTCCTGAGGACGTCCTGTTGTACCGCCATTCGGCGCCGGCTTTGAACGCGTGTTTACCCCTGGTCCAACTGATCGTGTCGCCGAGTTGATACGATGGACTAATCGTCCATCGGGACGCCCCAGCGTTTGAACTCCAGTTCATGAAGTTCTCGACAGACAAGGTCATTAACGGCGTATATGGAATCCCATTATTCTTTGGAACAAGCTTGAACGCTGCGGCTCCCTCAGGACCGGTCTCTTCGCTCTCACCATTTCTGCCGACGTACATCGGCGCCCAACTGAATTGCCTACCCACCTTCTTCGCCACGCGGAGTTCGTTCACGAGATTTGACGACAGCGAGGATACCAGCGATCCGGTGTATATCTTTGGCCAGCGATTGTTGCGGCCGTTGAATCCATCCGGCCATTGCATGATGCCGGCCTGGAACGCGTTGTCGATATCGCGTTCGTATGTGTACACGATACTGAGCTTGTTGTTGGCATCGAAGTTATGATCGAGCCGCATGTTGAACTGATCGCAATTGGTATCAACTCCATTTCCGTCCGGCTGATCGAGTCCATAGATCCGGCGCGAAAAACGAATACCCGCCGTATTCAGGCCATCTCCGGTGGTGTAATCATTCGGCATCGGCATTCTCGAGAGCCATGTATTCTGAACGAAACCGCTCGGATCGAAACCCGTGCGGAATGCATCGCGCGGACGGCCGTCCGGAAACTGGAAGACATTGAAGGATTGGAGATCACCCGTCGCGCTTGGAGGTCTCACGGGATTGCCATTGCGATCGACCGTCGGGTTGTTAGAAGTGGCGTTCTGGTTGTCGGCTCCCGGAAAAAAGCGGAAGATGCCCTGCCGTGCCAAGGGTGTTAGAACACTGCCAACGAAAGTCTGACGAACGAGGTTTCGTTGCTCGTCCAACAGGACGAAGAAAAACGTTTTGTTTTTGATGATCGGCCCGCCGAAACGTCCTCCAAACTGGTTGCGGTTCTGATAATCCTTGCGGACACCATTAAAGTTGTTGAACCAGTTGCTGGCATCGAGCGCGGAATTGCGGTTTGTCCAAAACACACTGCCTCGGAACTGGTTGGTTCCCGAGCGTGTCACCATCTGTACTTGCCCGGAACCTCGGCCCATCTCAGCATCGACAGGCGATGTAACAACGCGCACTTCCTCGACCAGGTCCGGGCTCGTATACGTGGCCGAAAATGCGCCATGGTTGTACCGGCCATCGGAAACGACAAAGCCGTCTCGCGTGGTATTCACGGCGCTAAGCCGTCCACCCGCAAAGTAGCCCTGATCGGTTTCTCCAGCCCGCGCTGTCGCGACTATCGGCCCCGTGCCGGCCGACTTCAACACCAAATCCATCACATTCCGGCCGCCCAAGGGGAGATCGCGCACTTTGGATTCAGGAAGAACCGTTCCCACGGATGATGACGTTGTGGCCAGCAGCGTATCGGCCGCCACAGTCACCGCCACCTCCTGTGCAACCGAACCCACCTGCAGCGTGAAGTTCAGACGGACCTGCTGTGAAACGCCCAGCGCCACGTCACCGTAAGTCTGTGTCCGAAACCCCGGCAGCTCTGCACTGACCTTGTACGTGCCAGTCTGCAGGCTCGCAAACTGGTAGGCCCCGGACTCATTGCTCACTATGGTAGTAACGATTCCCGTTTGGGCATTCGTCGCCGTGATGGTGACGCCGGGGATTAAAGCGCCCGTGGCGTCGGAAATAATTCCACCCAATGTCGCGTTGCTTGTTTGTGCAAGTGTGTGAGTGGGTCGAATAACACACACGAACACCGCGACTGCCACCAAGAATTTGGTCATGACGTTCCTCGCGTTCTGGCATAGAGGGCCTGCCGGACAGAAGCCCGAAGTCACTGAAAAATTTGGAACCTGAAATAGTGCGA
>QHXA01000814.1:2156-2657 GCA_003222755.1 Acidobacteriota bacterium | reverse complement strand
GTTGAGCGGCGATTGCGAGCCGGTACTCTTCCAGTGCTTCACGATGCGGGAATCCACGAGACGGCCTCCACAGCATAATCGCCCTTGCAAAATGCGCTTCCGGCGCATTGGGATCGAGCGCGAGCGCCTTTTGAACCGCTACAAATCCTTTTTCTTCCCACTGTGAATCCTGCGGACTGAAATAGAAAGACTTCAGACCGTACATTCTCGCTAGTTCCGCCTGATTAGCCGCGAACGATGGATCCCGTGCAGCAGCCTTTTCGTACAACGCGATCGCCTGATTGTTGTCCTCGATGTTTTCGCGCTCTGCGTGATACCGCCCCCGAAGGTACAGTTCGTAAGCTTCAGGATTAACCGCTTGCTTTTCCGCCAACCGCTGTTTTTCCGGTTCGGTCAACTGTACATGAATTGCTGAGGATACTGAGCGTACAAGTTCCCGCTGAACCGAGAACATGTCACTCAAATTCAGCTCGTAGGTCTCGGTCCACACGCGACGGCCGC
>QHXA01000814.1:0-2076 GCA_003222755.1 Acidobacteriota bacterium | reverse complement strand
GAAACCCGCTTGGTGATCTTCCCGTGCGGTGTCGTCGAAGCAGGCGATACGACACGCAGCGCTCCAATGCTGGATAAATCGTTCGCCAGCGCTCCTGTTAAGCCGGCGACAAAGTTATCCTGCGAAGTATCCCCTGAAACGTTTCGCATCGGTAACACCGCAATGGACCGTATCTCCGTTACCGGACTGCCGAACCTTCTATAACCGGGCACGACAGCTAACACCGCGATTACGACGAGCGCAAATGCAAACCGTATTCTCCGCTTCGATCTACGGATGCGTCCCTCCGGTTTTGGTACATCCAAGTCCAAGTGCTGCTTCACGTCCTGCAGAGCGGCTTTGATCTCCGCCGCACTCTGAATTCGGATGCGCCGGTCTTTCGCCAATGCTCTGAAAATGATGTCTTCCAGTTTCGGCGGAACGCCGGCTCGTATCACCCGGACGGAAGTTGGATCGCGGTTCAGGATCGCATCGGAAATGAGGGGGATAGTGCTACCGAAAAAGGGTAACGTGCCTGTGGCCATTTCATACAGCATTACTCCGAAAGAGAACAGATCCGTTCGGGCGTCAAGCTCTTCTCCGCGTGCTTGCTCTGGCGACATGTAGGCTATGGTGCCAACGGCTGACCCTGGTTCTGTCAGGGTGAATGCAGTATCAATCGAAGTCGGCGATGCTACAGTCTCTGCGACCGCAGCATCCAGGATTTTCGCGATGCCAAAGTCCATGACCTTGATCTGATCGCGATTAGTGAGAAAGATGTTGGCAGGTTTGATATCCCGATGCACGATGCGAGCCGAATGCGCCGCATCGAGCGCGTCTGCGATCTGAATCGCGATCTCGAGCAATTCCCGAATCTCGAGCGGCCCCTGCGCCAAGCGTTCGCGCAGTGTCTGACCCTCCAGATATTCCATTACGAGGTACGGCCGGCCATCTTCGGATTCGCCAATATCATGAACGGTGCAGATGTTGGGGTGATTCAGTGCGGAAGCGGCGCGAGCCTCGCGTTGAAAGCGCTCGCGCATGGCTGTATCGGCCGGCATGTGTCTTCCGAGCATCTTGATGGCAACGGTACGGCGAAGCCGCGTATCGTGGGCGCGGAAAACTTCACCCATACCCCCGGCGCCGATCGATGAGAGGATTTCGTAAGGCCCGAGCCTCGTACCTGAGCTGAATGTCATGTGAACGGTGCGGATTATACGCGATTAAAATCCAGGCAGCGAGTTCAAAGGCGCCCGCCGCGCCCGCCGAAATCAACATTCCCGCCGGTGAGGACCACGGCAGCGGACCCATTTAAATCGACTTTTCCAAAAAGCACGGCGGCAAAAGCTGCGGCCGCCGCTCCTTCGGCAACCAATTTCTCGCGTCGCGCCAAGTGGTCCATGGCGGATTTGATTTCGTCTTCGGAGACCAACACGACCTCGTCGACATACTTCTGAATCAAAGGAAAGGTCATCGTATGTAGATCAACGTTGCCTGCAATTCCGTCGGCGACCGACGGCAGGTCCGGCACTCTCACCATGTGTCCAAGTTTGAGCCCGTGATAGATCGCGGCTGAAGCTTCCGTCTGAACGCCAATCACACGAACCGAAGGGCGAAGTTGCTTCGCTGCCGCGCCGATGCCTGCGGCCAGACCGCCGCCGCCAATTGGGATGATTATTGCGGTGACTTCCGGCAACTGCTCAATGATTTCAAATGCCAGTGTGCCCTGGCCAAGAATAACCAGTCGGTCATTGTACGGAGACACGAAGGCATACTCGTCCGTGTTTTCGCCCAGATGCAACGTCCAGGTTTCCGCCTCGTCGTAATTTGCGCCTTCGATGCGCAAGGCGACGCCATATTTCCGGATCGCTTCGATTTTGGTTTCTGGCGCATTGGCCGGCACAACGACAGTGCACGGCAGATTGAGTATCGAAGCTGCGCGCGCGATTGCGCATCCGTGATTTCCAGCGGAAACCGTCAGCAATCTTCGCGGATCGCCAGCCCCGACGAAATCCAGAACGCGCGAGAATGCGCCACGCACCTTGAACGAATGCGTGTGTTGCAAGCTTTCGAGCTTGAGGAAAACCTTGGAAATTT
>QHXA01000112.1:2484-15973 GCA_003222755.1 Acidobacteriota bacterium | reverse complement strand
ATCGGTGAATCGGCGCCCTGGTTCGTGCTCGTAGCCTGCGCGCTGAGCGCGTTCGTTCGCGCGATCGATATCGAAAGCTGGGCTTTTTTCATACCGGGTGGGCTCGTTGGACGCACTGAACGCGTTTTCGGGCCGCGCATGGCGAACATCGCAACCGCGGCTGTGCTGACCGAACGCGTGCTTCTGGTGGCTTTGGCTTGCGCGCTCTGTGGACAGTACGCGGTTAGCTTCGGCGCTGTTTGGATAGCGAAATGGAGCGTGACGGCGCGGCTGACAATCCAGGAACTGGTTACTGTCGGAGCGGTCGTCCTGATCGGGCTCCTCTGGACCCGCGCCAGACTTGGCTTTCAATTCTCTTCCAACGTGGTTGCAAAAGCGGTTTGGGTCAGCGTTCTCTTAATCCTCACACTCATTGTCTTGGGTGTTGTGACCATTGCGCGGCAGCGCGTTCCGATCCTTGAACTCTCGCTGGCGCCTTTTCACACGCATGAAGAAAACGCATCGTTGTTCAGAGAGGCGCTGCGTTTGTTAGCCGGGTTCGCTCTTGTGCTTCCGGCGTTAGGCGGAGGTGGCACTCTGGCTCGTGCGGCAAATGAGTTTGCGCCGCCGCGCTTGGAAGCGTTGCGTCGAACGAGTTTTTTCATCGTTGTATTCGTGTTCATTCTCACAGTCTCCTCTTCCTTCTTATTTCTTGGATTGGTGCCCACGGAACAGTCGTCGCTCTGGGCGAGCACCCCGCTTTCCGGCCTCGCGCATCACCTGGATTTGCCGGCATTGGCAGATGATCTGGTCATCATTCTTGTTCTTGCTGCGGCCTTCCTGATGTTAGTGCCCTCCGCACATGCTGCTCTGGAGGATACAGGCCAATTATTGCGGCGGCTGTCGGCTCAAAAAGCTCTTCCCGAAGCGGCATGTATCAATATGGCCGCGGCAGCCGCAGTGCTTGCGACCTTTGCCAGCGGCGCGCAGGTCAGCTGGTTGAGCCGCGCTTACGGAATCTCGATCGCTGCCGCTCTTCTTTTGAAGATTGCGGCGATCGTGCGTTTGAGATCGACGCGGGGGCCATCGCCTTTTAGGACTCCTCTCAACTTGCGCCTCGGCCGGACCGAAATACCCGCCGGCTTGGGTGCTGTTGGGCTGATTGTCAGTCTGAGCGCCTTTGCCATGCTGCTTCGCGGCGATATCCCGTCCATCGCGGCGGCTGGTCTGATCCTGACTTTGGGAGTTTCCCTGGCCGTGGTTCGCAAACGATCCGGTCCGTCGGTTGCCGACGAAGAAGAGCAGTTGGATCTCTCGACATCTCCCGACGTCTCACTCGACGAAATCGAAGTGCGCCCAGACAACATTCTCGTGGCGGTGCGTCACCCGCACGCGCTGGGACACGTCCTAGCTGCGCTTCAGGCAGCAGAGGATCGAGACGTTGTCGTTGTGACGATTCGCGTGGCGGGCATCGACGACGAGGCCGGAGAAGGCGGACGCTCGACACGAGACGAGCGGTATTTATTCTCGAAGGTCGTGGCGCTCACAGAAAGATACGCACGCTCGGTCCGCCTCCTTATAGTACCGGCACAAAATGTATTCGATGGAGTGCTCGCCGTTGCGCTGCGGCTGCGCTCGTCCGAGGTGTATGTTGGCGAATCCTCGACGTTATCTGCTGACGACCAGGCCCGGATTCTTGGCGAAGCCTGGGAACGCGCAGATAAACCGGCGAACCAACACCTCCGGCTGGTGGTTTATCGTAACAGCGGTAGGATGGACTCGTACCATCTCGGCGCTCATCCTCCCTCCTTAACTCCCGCCGATCTTGATCTGATCCACCGGGTCTGGCTCGATGCCGTCAAAGCAATCGGCCCAGAGGTGCATCATCACGACGTCGTTCGGGCGGCACTAACACAAATGGAACAACAACTCAAAAGTCCCCAGCGTGAGGAAACACTTGCCGTCATTCGTGACGTTGCTCGTCCTGCCGACGAATTGCCTGCGGCAGTACGCGCCCGCAACTATTCCCGTATCCGAGATCTCGTTCGCAACAGACACGCCAACGATCTGGCAACTGTTCTGACACAACTCGGACTCGAGAATCAGGTCATCGTTTTCCGGATTCTTCCACGCAAGAATGCCGCGGCCGTGTTCCAGTACTTGTCTCGCGAACAGCAAGAGGTACTAGTAAAGACGATGGCCCAAGAAGACGTGGCCGCGCTGTTGAATAACATGGCTCCCGACGACCGGACGATGTTCCTGGAGGAGTTGCCCGCGGAAGTGACTCGGCAGATGCTCGCGCTGCTCACGCCGGCCGAGCGCTCGGTCGCATTGACGCTTCTGGGTTATCCCGAAGATTCCATCGGTCGCCTGATGACTCCGCACTATGTCAGTGTTCGAGAACACTGGACCGTTCGGGAAGTACTCGATTACATCCGCACTCATGGCCAGGACAGCGAAACATTAAACGTCGTTTATGTTGTGGACGAACAGGGCCTGCTCATCGACGACATCCGCATTCGCGAGTTTCTGCTGACCTCGCTCGACAACCACGTTAGCGACCTCATGGATCGCCGGTTCGTGGCCCTGAAGGCGACAGACGATCAGAAGGCGGCTGTCGCTATCTTCCGGGAATACGACCGCACGGCGCTTCCAGTCACCGATACGGCAGGGATGCTCATCGGGATTGTCACCATTGACGACGTCCTGGATGTGGCTGAAGCAACCGCCACGAAAGAGATCCAGCGTATTGGAGGATCCGAGGCATTAAATGAACCTTACATGCAAATCGCATTCCGGCGCATGGTTCAAAAACGTGCCGGTTGGCTGACCGCTCTTTTTCTCGGAGAGATGCTGACGGCCACCGCGATGGGTGTGTTTTATGGAGAAATCGAGCGCGCTGCGGTGCTGACGCTTTTCCTGCCGCTGATCATTTCCAGTGGGGGCAATTCGGGATCGCAGGCGGCGACACTCGTCATTCGAGCTCTGGCGCTAGGTGAGATAGGCTTGGCCGATTGGTGGCGAATCGTCCGCCGGGAGGTCAAGGCAGGTTTATCGCTGGGCGCAATTCTTGGTATCATCGGATTTCTTCGAATTTCCGTGTGGTCTGCCTTCACGGATATCTATGGGCCCCACTGGCTGCTCGTCGCAATGACTGTAGCAGTGGCGCTGGTTGGGGTTGTCTTGTGGGGTACGCTTACCGGTTCGGTGCTGCCTTTGATTCTGCGCCGATTGGGATTTGACCCTGCCGCGTCCTCGGCGCCCTTTGTTGCGACGCTGGTCGACGTCACCGGACTGGTGATCTATTTCACCGTGGCAATGGTCATCCTGCGTGGAACTTTGTTGTGAGACCAAAACACGCTTTCTTAGGACTGCGCCCACCTGTTATTACTAGGTGCTGAGAAAAACGCGAAGGAGGTTGTTGTGCCCGAAGAAGGACTTGAGACGACAGAGTTCAAAGAGCAACTGGAAGAGGCAACCGAACACGCGCTCGAAGCTGCCGAGCATCGTTCGCGGTGGTTGGTGTACCTGTCATTCTGCACAGCCTTGATAGCTGTTCTCGCTGCAATCGCTGCGCTGGAATCCGGAACGTATTCCAATGAAGCGCTAATGCAAAAGAACGACGCGCTGTTGGCCCAGTCCAAAGCATCGGATGAATGGGCGTACTACCAGGCCAAAAGTGTCAAGGCGACTGTCTACGCAGTACAGGCCGCAGCATCAAAGCAGACGAATCCTGAAGTTGCGGCAAAAGACGAGGCCGAAGCGCTTCGATACGGAACCGAAGAGCAGGAAATCAGCAAGACCGCCAAGGAATTCGAAAGTGAAGTGAAGAAAGACACCGAACTGTCGAATAAAAGTATGGAACATCATCACCGATTTGCATACGCCGTGACGATGTTTCAAATCAGCATCGCTCTGGCTGCCGTTTCCGCGCTGAGCCGGCAGAAAACCGTTTGGTACGCCGGACTCCTCGTCGGCTTCATTGGACTCCTGTATTTTGCGAATGGCTTTTGGCTCTACTTCTGAGCGCTTGCACGGCGGGGGCGGCCGATCTTTGTATCCACTCCCTCAGAATGGTGCGCCAGGAAATCCTGACTCGGAAATTCCACACGCATCACCTTACGGACATTTTCTTCGAAGTCGACGACCCGCAGGCGATTCAACTGCCACGGTGGATGCGAAACTTCAGCCGTGATCAATCGGCCGCGGAACGTCGAATAGAGGCGGAAGCGCGCAGTCAGAAAAATATCGAGCGGCGATTGCTCCGCGATCGTTCCCTCTTTTCCAATTCGAATTGTTGCTTTCGCTCCTCCCCCTCGTCCGCGATCACTGAAATAGAAATTCTCTTCCGCTGCGATTTCCACTCGCATCTTGGCCCAGTAGTACGGCAGGCGATAAATTGCGCGAGCGCCGAGCACGGCAATAGACCGCGCCACATCCAAGGAGAAAAACCAAATACCGGGCCCCTTCGGTCCGACTACATACGTTCGCACATTCATCTCCGGAAAGACCAGTCCCAGCGCGTGCGGAAATAGCGGGGGGCGGAGGCCCGTCAATAGAAAGGGCGTGAGGCTGATCCAGGCTTTGGCGTCGAAGGTGTCGAGCTGAAGCCCCGGCGGCAAGCGCGGCTGGAGCAGCGCCGGATCACACGACCAATGGAAGAAACTGATCTCATGCCATCGCTGCAACATGACCGGCCAGACTACCGGGGGCGCGGGATAGCGATTCCCCACGGTCCGCCTCCGGCCTTGATGGTTTTGATCACCTGATTGGTCGCGGTATCGATCACGGAAACATCATAGGCAAGAAGGCGGGACCCAGATGGTAAAATCCTTCTACGATATGAAGGCACATCGCATCGCGGTTACAGTGGCGGCACTTGTTGCTGCCGTTTTTATTTTCGGAGGCCGGATCCGGGCGGCAGACGTGAGCTTCCCGATCTATTTTCCGGATTCGAAGCTCATCGTCAAAGCCGATGTCATGAACCGCACGGTGTATCTCGTATGGGTCTGCCGTATACCGACTCGGTCGCGCTGGAGACCCTTACAATCCGATCGGGAAGCAATCAGTTGGTTGTAACAAAGAACAGCGCGTTGATTTCCTATAACGGTCAAATTATTTTGCTGCCCAGCCCGATTGTTCGGGAAGACAACCGATGGCTGGCTCCGGTAGAGTTCCTGACGACGGGTCTCTCCAGAATGACTCCGATCGAATTCCGGTACCGCTCCGGAACGTCACGCCTGTTCGTCGGAAATATCGAAGCGCCGGAACTCGAAATGAACGCACAGACGCTCGGCCCGATCACGCGTTTGACGCTGCGCTCAGCGATCCCGATCAATGTCGGTGTAAAGCGGGAAGACCCGACAAAGGCGATCCTGTCCCTCAATGTCAGTCCGCTGGATCCGGCGCGCGAGCGCATTGATCACCGCGACCGTCTGCTGCATTCGGTCGTCTTCGATGATTCCGACGGCGATTCCAAGATCGTTCTCGACATCACTCGGGAGGTTTCAGACCTGCGGATCACCCCGGCAGACAATAATCGCATCTTCTTTGTGGACCTGTTGAGGAAGGGCGAACCGGTCACTGCGGCGCCCGCAACCGAAGCGCCGGCTACCACGGCTGCGAAGCCTGATTCTGTTGCACCCGACCGGCGCGTACGGGTGGTCGTGATTGACCCCGGCCACGGCGGAATGGACAGCGGTGCGAAGACTTCGGCCGGCATCGAGAAAGACCTGACGCTCGCGCTGGCGCGGCGCTTGAGAACCGTGCTGCAAATGCGGCTTGGCACAACCGTGCTTCTGACGCGCGATGCGGACATCGCGTTAGACAACGAAGCGAGATCCGCCGTCGCGAATAACAATCAGGCGAATCTTTTTATTAGCCTGCATATCGGCTATTCGGGCAATAAGATGGAGTCGACTTCCTCGATTTTCATCATGAAAGAAGGTTTCGGTGAGACCGTCTCGCAAACCTCGGCCGGCAACCAGTTGTTCCTGCCGTGGTATCTCGGCTACCGTACGCATCGACAGGGCAGTGCGGCCGCCGCAACAATGCTTCAAGAAGAACTGATCAAACAAATTTCGGGTTGGAAGTTCGCTATCCGGACAGCGCCACTGGCCGTGCTGGGTAGCGCAACGATGCCTTCGCTATTGTTCGAAATCGGGAATCTCAATAACAACGTGAATGCGCAGACGCTGGCAGACAATGGGTTTCAGGCGCGGTTGGTAAACACAATGGTGGACGCGATTCAGCGCTTTTCAGAATCTCCGCAGGCGGCGGCGAACTAAGATGCCGAGACACATCAAAATTGGGCTGATCGCGATGGGCATTGGTCTGGCCGTCGCTATGGGATTCTTCGTCAACATTGTGGGAAGAGTCCAGTCGATGATGAAGAATGACCGCGAAATCGAAGAGAACCCCTTTAAGGCTCCGCAACCTCTATATGCTCCGACCGATCCGCCAGTAGCCGTGAAGCTGTTTTTTCCGGCGGCCAGCGGCGAGCCCCTATTGACGGCGGAGGACGAGAAAATTTTCAAATCCGGTGAGCTCGCAAACCGCGCGAAGCAGATCTTGCAGAAACTCCAGGAAGGCCCTCACAGCGAGAGTATGTTTCCGTCGCTGCCCAAGGACACCAAAGTCCAGGACTTGTTCATATCCGAACAGGGAATCGCCTTCATCAACTTCTCGAATACGGTCGCGCTCAATCATCCCGGCGGCGTGTTGAATGAGCTTGCAACCGTCTACTCGATAGTGGATTCGCTTACCTACAATCTGCCGGAAATCAAAGAGGTAAAGATACTGATCGGCGGAGTGGAAAAAGAAACGCTTGCAGGCCATTGCCTGCTCCTTCTGCCGCTCAGCATGGACCTCTCCCTCACGAATGTCGTGCCACGAGAGGAAAAGACCGCATCGCTACGATGAGCGGAGCGAATGCAAGCGTGGGGGGGACCGGCCAATGCCCCATCAAGAAGGCCGCGAAGCGGTGTACCGAAATAGGCTGGCCGGTGGGCCCGACGCTAAGGAAATGAGATCGGAAGGAAGAGCTGCGAACCAATTGCGATCCGTTCGTATGACAACGGATTTCATCGGACAAGCCGAAGGGTCGGTGTTGATCGAAATCGGCAGAACGCGTGTGATCTGCACGGCGTCTGTGGAAGAAACAGTGCCACTGTTTCTGAGAGGCCAAGGCAAAGGCTGGATCACATCCGAATATTCGATGATCCCGCGCGCTACGAATACCCGAACACCGCGTGAATCCACGTTAGGGAAGAAATCGGGCCGCACTCAGGAAATCCAAAGGCTGATCGGGCGCGCGTTGCGCGCTGCCGTCGAATTGGAAAAGCTCGGCGAGCGGCAGATCTGGATCGACTGCGATGTGATTGAAGCTGACGGCGGTACACGGACGGCCTCGATCACGGGAGCCTTCGTTGCGATGAACATCGCGATCGAAAAATTGCTGGCCTCGAAGAGTATTACTCAAAATCCCATTCGGTCGCATGTTGCGGCGGTTAGCGTCGGAATCGTGAAGGGTGTTCCCTTGTTGGATTTGGACTACTCGGAAGACTCTACGGCTGATGTGGACTTGAACATTGTCATGACCGATCGCGACGAGTTCGTGGAAATCCAGGGTACCGCGGAGCGCTTCCCTTTCAATACCGCTGCCCTGACACAGCTTCTGGAACTTGGGCGCAGCGGTATTGGTGAGCTGATCGAAGTCCAGCGCAAGACATTGGGGTTCAGCATGTAGTCGCGCGGCTTTAGGCCGGTGCCACGCGACTACATACCTGTAATTTGATTTCGAAATTTGTTCCTTCGATTACAACAATTGTCACGGTTGAACGAAATGCCACGTCTGGTAATCGCAACGAAGAATCAAGGAAAGGTCATCGAGATCCAGTCGGCCTTGGGCGAGCTTCCCGGATGGTCATTCGAGCCGATCCCCGCCGATGTTCCGTCGATCGAAGAAACCGGAGACACATTTCTGGAGAATGCGATCCTGAAGGCGGAACACTACAGCAGATTTGTAGACGATCTCACGCTCGCGGATGACTCGGGCCTGTGCGTTGCCGCTCTGGGAGGCCGGCCGGGCGTGCATTCGGCGCGGTATGCTCCGGATCCGCCGTCCAGAATCCGGCGCGTGCTTCAGGAAATGGAATCGGTGCCGGATGGCGAGCGGAATGCAGTCTTCTATTGCGCCCTTGCCGTGGCTCGGGGCGGAAACGCGATTTGGACTGTTCTGGGCGACGTCGCCGGCGTGATCGCTCACGCCCCTTCCGGCACCGGTGGCTTCGGCTATGACCCCGTCTTCCTCTTGCCCGACCTGAATCGGACGATGGGCGAATTAACTACGGAAGATAAGAACACGCTTAGCGCGCGCGGAAAGGCGACGGCTGCACTTCGTAAATTCCTCCTGTCGCTCTGAGACTTTTTACTGTGTCTGGCGTCTGTGTGTCGGTATCGTTCTAGAATCGTTGTAGAGAGGAGTTCCACATGATTGGAATCATTATTCTCGCTGCCCTGCTCAGTCAGGGTCAGCAGGGTCCAAAGTCACTCGATATCGATCCCAGCAAGGTTCAGCCGCCGGTGGTCGTGCCGGCGGGAACGGTTATTCCTGTGACGTTGACAAGCCGGATCTCGACGAAGTACGCCAAGGACGGAGACGGAATCTATGGGAAGACCGCGTTCCCGATCACGGTCGATAACAAGATCGTGATTCCTGAAGGCTCATACGTCCGGGGCAAGATCACTGAAGTGAAGCGGCCCGGCCGCGTGAAAGGCAAAGGGGAACTGACGCTGAATTTCCAAACCCTGGTCTTGCCCAGCGGACTGACAATTCCCATCTACACCTCGCTCGGTGGCGCGGGCACGGCGGGCGAACGGAAGGGTGAAGCGACGGTTCAAGGTGATTCCAATAAGAGTGAAGACGCCAAGACCGTCGGAACAACGGCCGCAGAAGGTGCATTGATCGGCGTCATCGCCAATCGCGGTACAGGCGCCGCCGTCGGTGGCGCCGGTGGCGCCGCAGTCGGAACCGCAGCCGTGCTGCTCACCCGCGGGAAAGATCTGGTTCTCGAACCGGGAACCATGATCGAGATTGTCCTGGATCGGCCTGTGGAGCCGTAGATTGCTGTAGGGGCGGTCTATGACCGCTCACAATTTTCCGCTCTGCGCGGTGGTGGGCGGTTATAGACCGCCCCTATAGTCGTCTCGGATTCCGGTTGTACTCCTGCGACTTGCCGAGAGGAATTGTCAGCCAGTTCCAGTCGCTCCCACGGAATGATTTTGCAAGATAGACGATCTGCCCCACGTGATAACTAGTGTGAGCCAGCAAACGATGCAGCGCTTCATGCACGAGAAACTTTTCACCGCGGATGGTTACCGTGCGCGACAGATCGTGATCGGTCAGCGGCTCGAGCGTGACAAATAATGTGTTCCAGCCGTTATTCCAGGTGTCCAATAGCTCTTCGCGCGTGACATTCGGGCGGGGTTCAAATTCTGCATCGCGGTCGCGCCAAGGTTTCTCGCCGTCAGCCGTGAGGAAATCCGTAAACCGCGATTTCAGATTTCCCGCAATATGCCACACGATCACAGCGATCGAGTTCCCATCGCCAGGACCGCTCCGGCCGAGTTCATTGTCTTTGGTTTGCTCCAGGGCGCGCTCTCCAAGGACCTTGTAGCGGCGCCACTCTCCTTCAATTGAGGAAAGGATTTCTCTCATGATCCCCGCAGTGTACCCGGTTTCGAGCCGCCCCTGCGAGCCGCTGTTCAAGCACGCGAAAATACAAAGCTTCGGTCTTGGAGAGCATCCGATTCATGGCAAACTCATCAATCACACGCTGCCGTGCTCTTTCACCGAAAGCGCGCGCCATCTCCGGGTGATCCAGCAAGCGGCAGATCGCGTTCGCAATTTCGGCCGCATCTCCGACAGAAACCAAATAGCCGGTGCGGCCGTCTTCAACGAGTTCAGGATTTCCGCCGACGCGGGTCGCGATAACGGGGATGCCGGCCGCCATCGCCTCCAGGATGACATTCGAGAGGCCCTCCGTGAGCGACGGATGAACCACGATATCCACTTCCCGCAAAATCTCCGGCACGTCCTGACGTTGACCTGTGAAGATGACTCGATGCTCGAGATTCAGCTCCCGAGCGAGCAACTCCAACTCTGGCTGATAATTCCGTTCAACCGAGCGTGCCCCAATCATGAGGAACCGGACGTCGGGCCGGCGACCGGCAACAATGCGCGCAGCCCGCAGATAACAATCGATTCCCTTGCCCGAAACCACGCGCCCGATACAGGCGCAAACCGGCGTCCCCAGGGGAATCCCGTATTCCCGGTGCACGCGGCCTGGCTTCGGTTGTAATCCAGCGCCAGGCGGCACGATGATGCCGTTGCGAATGATTTCTATTTTCTGTTCTTTCACCCCTTGTTCAATCAGCCAACTCCGCCCGGCGTCGCTGTTGGCAAGAACGCAATCGGCTAAACTGCACGCAAACTTCAATGCTTGTATCTTTGCGGGCGTCATGTAAGCGCCGGTATCTCGAATTGAAGCAATGATTGCGGGACATGAAGCCAGGCGCGAAGCTGGAATAGCGAACACGTTCGGATACCAGCCGTAGGTGTGCACGATGTCGAATTTCCGTTTGCGAACGTCTTTGACCAGCCGAAATTGGCTGCAGATGCTGCGCCAACTGTACAAACTGCCTTCCACGGGGTACGTGTGCAGCGGCGTCTCGGGATGGAGACTATCCAGCAGTGGGCCGTCACGCTGCAAACATGCAATCTCGACCGCAAAGCGCGATCGGTCCAGTCCATTGGCAACATGAATGAACTGCCGTTCGGTGCCGCCGATAAAGAAATGATTCAGGAACTTTAGAATACGGACAGGGGTTCTCACAGTTCTACTCAATGTAGTCATACGATGCGATGGTCTGCGGCCTTCAGCAGAGTCTGCATCAGACCATCAGGTGATTTGAGCAACTCTACGGCTGAAGGCGCGCCTTCCACACACAGCCTGTGTCGAACAGCCGCAAGCAAGCCATTCTGAAATCGTTCTTTAACGATGCGGCATTTCCCCTGTTTGGCCAGCTGCCGCACAGAGCGCGAACAGTTCCCAGGGGCATAGGCGAATTCGGCTGCCTTCAGCATTTCAATGTCGTACTGGCAATCGCCTATGGCCGTTATCGGCGTCTTGGTAGTTCGCACTTGCTGCCGGACAAACCGCAGTGCGGCAGCCTTACTGGTGCGTTTTTGAACAATGTACGAATCGGGCCCGCGGCAAATACACCGGAGATGACGGAATTCAGGAGTCCTCAAGAACGTCTCCAGCTCCCGCCGCTCCAGCCCGATCGTTGCACGGCCTTTGTAACGGTAAGCGCGAATCGAGTACTCGTAATCGGGATCGGTGAAAACGCCGGGAAGCTTCTTAATTGCCTCACGGCATCGGCCCAACTGTTCGGCGGGTACGCCAGCGGTGAGCGGCACTTCGCGTTGGTTAACGGCGTCAACGAACACCGCTCCAAATTCCGCAATGCCTCCTGACAGGCCATACGAGTCGCAATAGTGCCGAACGTGCTGAACGCTGCGGCCGGTATTGAGAACTACTGAAAATCCTGCCGCGCGTAAAAGGGCGAGCGATTGAAGTCCGCTTTGGGTCGCATGCGGGAATCCGAGAAGGTCCTGATCGAAAACGCCGTCGAGATCCAGGAAAAACAGAGAATCGGACCAACGTAAAGGCTTCGTACCCCCGACGAGCTTTGCGCAAAACTCATTCATCGAATAGATGAGAAAATTTCGGGCGTCGTGGTATCGCGCACTATTGTTCTCTGAGTCTTTGCGCAACCCGATGCTATCCAGCGCATGCCGCATCACCATCGTGCCATATAGAATTTTGTGAAGAAGAATGCGCTCGCCGATGGATGTGTCGTTGCTTTCCTGCTGATAAATCTGAACCAACTCCTGCTCCGCTTCCTTGGATAAACCGAACTCGAAAACCGCGGCCGCCAGATCGTAGGCCGGGTCAACGATATCGGGCTCGCCTCCGCCGAAATTATGATGTTCGAAGTCGGCCTTATAAACTCCCGTCTGCGTGTAAATCCATTCGTCGCGCCGCATCTTGCCGTCAACGAGTGTCGGCAGCGCGGTCACGTATTTCTGCAGCTGCTTCCGCAATGCCGGAGTTTTGAGGCGCTTGAGGTATGGACCATACGCGGTACGCAGAATGTCGAGGATTTCATCTGAGCCTGTCCAACGGTAGGTGCGGCTTTCGAGATAGCAGTCACCCGTGAGCGGCAGACGGCGCGCTCTCGCGGCTACATATGACGCCAGTACGTTGATCATGTACTCGCGCGCTTCAGCGCGTGTTGCCGTTGTGACTGGTGCTGCATCAACCCATTCGCTGACCAGCAGCCCATTTCGCAATCCGATGACCGGCGGCACCAAACCCTTGAGACGCGTCCCGGCGATATACGCGTGATACCCGAGCCAACCCCATCCCACACTCTTGAAAACGACTTTCTTTGTCGCCTTCTCCCCATCTGCTCCTGAAAGCTGGAGCGCAAACACGCGCTTCTCTCGAACGTGATGGCCATCTTTCGAATGCCGCGCCAGTTCGGCGTTGAGTTCGTCGAGCGATTGGTCTTGCAAGACGCGCGCCTCCTCGCAGCCGTCCGGCGCGTAATACTCCTTGCATAAGGATTCAACGACGTTTGGCGCAAGTAAGACATTCTTGTGAAGGTCCCGGGCGTTCATTGTGAAGACGCGAATCCGGTCGTCGATCTCCGCCAACTGAATCCAGTTTGGTTGCGTGGGATGTGTCGGGGCCAAAACGACGGTTCGCTCGAGCCCGATTGCGAAGCGTTCAAGGATCCCTAACGCCATTCGGATCGTGCCGCCTGTGGATGGATAATCATCCACCACAAGGACGCGGGCGCCTTGCTTCGCCGCACCCCGCAGCTGTTGCTTTTCCCAACCTGTGACGCCGTTCTTCGGACGAATGCTGAAGCAGGAGACTTGCGGCCAATGTCGCATCTTCAAGTACTCCGCCATGAGGGTTGCAAAATAAGCGCCGGCCGTGCGCAGCCCCACGATGACCGTAGGCTGGTCGGGAGGCGGACAAAAAGCGCAGAACCGCTCAATAAGAGCGATGATGTCCTGGTGCGCCATGTCTTGACATCGGAACGCCTCCGGCACCCGCATTCGCCGCTTTAATAGCGAGTTCGGGAGTCGCGCCGGCACAAGCTCGGAGGCGACGGTTCGCAGGTCCTCAAAGCAGTCACGCTCCGATAGAGCGTCAGACAAGAGCAAAGTGCAAGCACGCGCAACACACACTTCCCAGCGGCGTCTCCAATTCCACGCCGTGTGGTCAGCGATTCCAATGATGGTGCGTGAGACATTCATGAGCACTTGCGCAGCCGCAATCGGGCCACGGAATTGAGGGAAACGATTCGCTAGCGGCGAGACATTCAACCAGTGCAGCGCAAAGTAGTCGTCCACTGTGCAAGCGATGGCGCA
>QHXA01000112.1:0-2227 GCA_003222755.1 Acidobacteriota bacterium | reverse complement strand
CAAAAACCGGCGCATGAATTGCAGCACGGCTAGGCATGGCACTCACTATCGATATTCAACGCGCATGGAGGGAAGGCGGTCCTGAAACCGTCTTCACGCGCAGCCTCAAGAAACTCGTGCGGCCGGCCTTCAAAATTGGAACTCTTGTCTTCACCGAATGTGACCTGCGAGAACCAATGCCCGAACGCCCCACGATTCCAGGAATCATCGTTCGTGAGGCGACTATTGACGACGTGAACCTGTTTGCCGACCGAGACCTTTTTCTTGAACGCTTCACGGCAGGTCATCGATGTTTCATGGGAATTGAAGAAGCAACGGGAAAGCTGACGAACTACCGCTGGGTCAACACCTCGGCCGCATACATTCCGGAGCTGAAACGGTACTGGATCTTGAAACCTGGCGAAGCTTACGTGTATGACTTGAATACGCTGCCTGAATTCAGAAGACGCGGTATAGACGGCCACACGCGTTACTACACGTACAGCTACTTGCGAGACACTGGCTATACCAAGATATGCGCGTACATTCACGGTGATAACTATCCCAGCCTCAGAGCATCGCGATATTTTCTAAAGCCCATCGGCCGCATCCGGTACATTCAGCTGCGCGGTTGCGCGCCGATCATGATCGGCGGACGCAAGCGGGGGTTTCCGGAATTGAGTTCTACTGTAGCGGCGGTCTATGACCGCTGAGTCGGCGGTCATAGACCGCCGCTACAGTCCTCGCAGCACCGATAACTCTCGGGCATTGGGCGCAGGTGTCTCGCTCAGTGCAGCGGCGATTTTCAGCGGCCACCCGGTCGCTTCGCGAATTTGATCCACAGTTACTCCGGGATGTCGCGAGTTCAGAATGAGTTCTCCTGTCGCATCGCGGGTCTCGAGAATTCCCAAATCCGTGACCACAGTTGTGGCTCCTTTGCAGCGTGCGCTTGTTACAAAATCGAGCTGCGAGACGAATGCTTTCGAGCTATGCCGCACGATCACAATGAGCTCCCGAACATTTGCGGCGATCTGCGGCGCGCCGCCGGCCCCAGGCAGCCTGACCTTGGGCGAACTGTACTCACCGATCACTGTCGTATTCAGGTTTCCGAAACGGTCGATTTGGGCTGTGCCGAGAAAGCCCATATCAATGCGCCCTCCCTGCAGCCAATAACCAAATACTTCAGGCACGCTGACAACGAACTCCGCAGTCTCCGCGAGTTCGGGATCGGCAATCGACAAAGGCGGGACGGCTGGTTTTGCGCCGATCGCCCCCGACTCATAGACCAGCCTGATATTGGGCGCGTGTACCTGGCGCGCCAGGCACGCAGCTTCGCTCGGCGGTCCAACGCCGACAAAACAAGTCGCGCCATCTCTGAATTTACGCGCGGCGGCGATGGTCATCATTTCCTCTGAGGTGTATTCGATGGTGGTGGCAGTCATACAGGAACACACTCCCGGACGCTTTCATCCATCCACCGCATAAAGCGATCGCGCTCGCGGGCGATCGTGTCCCACTCGCGATAGAAATCGTTGTCGCGTCCGTAGAAGCCATGGACGTAGGAAGGCCGCGCACCGCCGGGCGCGTGAACGACGGAAGTGATCACCCAATGTGGAATGATAATTCCACTCGGTGCCAGCTCCAGTTGCTCACATATTTCTTCGACCGTCACGATCACGGCCCTCGCGGCCAGCGCCGCCTCCTTCTGAATGCCGAGGATGCCCCAGAGTTGAACGTTACCGCTTACATCAGCGCGTTGCGCGTGAATGATCGTGACGTCGGGGTTTATCGCTCGAACCGCTGTGACGTGTTCTCCTGTGAACGGGCATCGAAGCGAAGCCAGAGTGGGCGTGTATTTCAATAGGTCCGTTTCGGGAGCGCCTCGCACCATTCCAAATGGAAGTCGTGCAGCGCCCGCTGCAAAAGCCGCGGCAAGCTGTGCGTGCGTGTATTCTTCGATTTCGAGAGGACGCGGCCAGCCCTTCTCGACAGCATCCCGGAAACGATGAAGCAGCCCAAGTCCCGGATTGCCGGCCCAAGAAAACACGAGTTTCCTGGCGCAACCCATGCCGATCATTTGATCGTAGATTATGTCGGTGCTCAGCCGGATAAGCGTGAGATCGCGACGCTGTTGCCGGATGATTTCGTGTCCGGCCGCAAAAGGCACCAAATGGCTGAACCCTTCCAGCGCGACGCTATCGCCGTCATGAACGAATTCCGCAATCGCCTTCTGGAGCGTTGATATCTG
>QHXA01000111.1:4339-19697 GCA_003222755.1 Acidobacteriota bacterium | reverse complement strand
CTCATACAGACCGGTTGGGATCAGCGATGGGGTACTGACGCGTATTGGGAGCCCGGCCCTTTTTTGGGTGAGCATCTCATTTTCCGCATGGTGCGTTCTGGCGTGAAAGTGGTGGGCGTGGATTTTCCGGTAATCGAGCAGTCAAGCGAAACACGCCTGATCACTACAGGCAAGATTCCGGTCGTGGAAAACCTGCACGGTCTGGCTTCGCTTCCCCGCGTTGGCTTTCGGTTTACTGTGATGCCGGTGGAATCGGCAAGTGGCGCCGTTTGCCGTGTCCGAGCAGTCGCGGAAATCGCGGGCTGAAGCCTGCGGTTATGCACCCGGAACAATCGGCAAGCCCTCCTTCTTCCAGTCGTTAAGCCCACAAAACTGCACCGTCTTATAGCCCCGCGGACGTCAACGACGATGAGCTTTTTGTTACCTTCAAGTTTCTTTTTGAGTTGAGAATCGGTATTCGTTCAGCAGCCATAGAGACCATGGTACATTACGTCGCGCACCGCGGAGCGGTGCGATCCAATGCACCGGTGCGGGGGCGGCACAACATGAAAACAAAACCTCAATTAAAAACATATAAGAACTTCGTGAATAACGACTGGACCGCATCAAAGAAAACACGCGAAGTTGTGAATCCATTCAATGGCACGACGATCGCGATGGTTGCGGAATCGAGCAGAAAGGATGTGGATGATGCGGTCGCCGCTGCGCGCGAGGCATTCGACCGCGGCCCGTGGCGGGAGTCGACCGCGCAGCAGCGCGGACGCATTCTGTTCGCTATGGCGGATCTGGTGCGCAAGCACGCCGCGATGTTGGCTGAACTTGAAACACTCAATTGCGGAAAACCGATCGTCGAGAGTGAATTCGACATGAGCGATACCGCTAGCTGCTTCGAGTACTACGGCGGCCTTGCAACGAAAATTCATGGCGAAACACTGCCAGTGCCCGACAATGCTCTCAACATGACGCTGCGCGAACCTGTCGGTGTGGCCGGCTTGATCGTGCCGTGGAATTATCCTCTCATGCTCGCCGCTTGGAAACTGGGACCAGCGCTTGCCGCCGGCTGCACAGTCGTCCTCAAGCCCGCGGAGCAGACTCCGCTGACAACGCTGGAATTTGCTCGCCTCGTTCAGGAAAACATTCGGGAGTTGCCGCCAGGTGTCCTCAATGTCGTCACAGGCGATGGCCCAGTCGCTGGCCGCGCGATCGTCGAGTCGATGAAAGTGGATAAGGTCGCGTTTACTGGAGGAACAGAAACCGGCCGCGCAATCTTGAAAGGCGTAGCCGACTCCAATCTCAAGAAAGTGTCGCTGGAACTCGGCGGGAAATCTCCAAACATCTTTTTCTCTGACGCGGATCTTGATGCGGCCACGGACGGCGCTCTCTTCGGCGTATTCATCAATCAAGGTGAGGTTTGCTCGGCCGGATCCCGCATTCTCATTCAGCAAGATGTGTTCAAAAAACTGGTCGCCCGCATGAAGGAAACCCTGCCCAGGATCCGGCTCGGCGATCCACTCAACCGCGAGACGAAGATGGGGCCTCTGGTCAGCAAAGATCATCTGCAAAAAGTCGAGAGCTACATCGAGATCGGTCGCAAAGAAGCCAAACTCATCGCCGGCGGGCGGCGGCCGTCATCGAACCAGTTGAAGAACGGATATTTTATCGAGCCGACGATCTTCGAATCCGGCAACAACAGTCGAATCGCGCGCGAGGAAATCTTCGGACCTGTGGTGACGTGCATTCCTTTCAAGAACGAAGACGATGCTCTTGAGATCGCCAACGATACCCCATATGGTTTGGCGGCGGCTGTTTGGTCTCGCGATATTTTTCGGTGTTTGCGTATGGTGAAGAGGCTGCGTGCCGGTATCGTTTGGGTCAACACGATGCAACCGTGCTATGTCGAGTCACCGTGGGGTGGGTACAAACAGAGCGGCCATGGGCGCGAACTCAGTCTCCACGGTATCGAAGAGTTCCTCGAAACCAAACAGGTGCACATCAACCTGAGCGAGCAGCCGATCGGATGGTATTGAGCAGAACCGCCCCGCGATTCGTTGTCCTTGGTGGCGCTGGAACCATTGGCCGCGTCATCGTGCGCGATCTGTACGAATCGAATGCGAAGAATCAGATTCTCATCGCGGACTTCGACGAGGCTGCAGCGCACGGAATTGCAACGAGCTACGGAAGCAGGCGAGTGACCTGTGCGTTCGCGGACGCCCGCTATTCCACGCGCCTGACGGCGGTGGTTCGCGACCATTCCGTCGTTATCAACTGCACGAAACATCAATTCAACTTGAATGTCATGGAAGCGGCACTCCGAGCTCGAGTCCATTATCTCGACTTCGGTGGGCTGTTCATCTGGACGCGACGCCAGCTTCGGTTTCATCGCCCATTCCTCGAAGCCGGCTTGACTGCAATCTTGGGGATGGGCTGTGCGCCGGGCCTTACGAATGTAATGGCCGCGGTCGCAGCAGACAGGCTCGATCGCATCGACTCAATTCGCATTCGCGTCGGCGGCATTGACTTCAAGGGAAGGAATGGCAATTTCGTTTTTCCGTATTCCGCTCAAACCATCGTTGAGGAGCTCACACTTCCGCCATGGAAATGGAGCGGAGGCCGATTCGTACAAACGGAACCGAGGACCGGCTGGGAACGCGTCGATTTCGGCCGGCCGGTCGGGCGCCTCTGGACGGTGATGACCCGCCATAGTGAACTTGCGACGATTCCGCTTCGCTTCAAGAGCCGAGGCCTTCGTTACGCGGATTTCAAGGTCGCCTTCGATCGCGCTTTCGTCCGAGAGCTCATGAATCGGATGCGCTCGGGTTCGAGCATTCGAGATTTTGAACGAATCCCCGCCGCTCGCACGACGCCTGATGATTACGAAATCTCGCGCGTCGTTGCCCGAGGCGGCAGAGAAACCATCATCCTCGACTGTCACGCTCGGTCAAATGCCAAATGGCACGCGAGCGCAGGGGACGTCGATACCGCGTGTCCCGCCTCCATTGCAGCACAAATGATCGCAACGGGCACGATCGACCGGCCCGGCGTGTGGGCGCCTGAAGACATCGTGCCGGCCGAACTGCTTTTCAAACAGCTGCGTCGCAGAGGGATTACCGTTCAGTAGACGCCACGACTTACAGTGAAACAACCTTATCTCGAAATAACCTTTCGCGCAGGGAGGCCCATTGCCGCGTATTATTATTTGCCTCGACGGCCGGGGCAAAAGAGTTATCGAAGTCTCCGCATCGAACCGGGAATGGTGGTAGATCTGGGCCGGGGCGGCAAACCGATTGGCATCGAAATCACAGCTCCGAGCCTCGTTTCTCAAAAAACCGTTAATCGCGTATTGAAGCAATTCGGCCTTCCTGCCGCAAGCCCAGGTGACCTCGCTCCTCTGAAAGTAGCCTGATCCACATCCTGACAAGAGCACGCCAGTGTAAACCTGTGGCAGAATGGCCGCATGCCGGAGGATCGGTCTAAAGTCCTGCAGTCTTGGGGTGAGTCGGGGCACTACTGGGAAAAGTATGGGCCAACCATCCGCGGCATGTTCGAGCCGGTTGCCGTCGCGTTGATGCGGGCAGTTGGAGCGTCTGCAAACAGCCGCGTCTTAGATGTCGCTGCGGGAATTGGTGAACCTTCGCTGACGATTGCGCGTCAATTGCCGTCAGCGACCGTGTGGTGCACGGACCCCGCCGCGTCAATGATTGAAGCTGCTAAGAAGGAAGCTTCGCGGGCAAAGTTGTCCAACGTTCAGTTCGCGCAATGCCTCGCCGACGCGCTCCCGTTCGATGACGAGTATTTCGATGGAGTTGTTTCCCGCTTTGGAATTATGTTTTTTCCTGATCCCGAAGCAGGCGTTCGCGAAATGCTGCGCGCGCTGAAGGAGGGCGGCCGAGTTGCCGCGGCGGTGTGGTGCGCGCCTGAGGCCAATCCATTTCATTTCGTGATCTCGGATGCTCTAGCAAAGTACATTCCGCCCGTACCTGCAGGTCCGGATGACCCGACGGCTTTCAGGTTCGCTCCGCCGGGTAAACTTGCCGCTATATTCGAAAGAGCCGGAGCGAGGGATGTTTCTGAGAACGTGCTGCGATTCACAATCGAGGCGCAGAAAACGCCTGAAGAATTCTGGCAAATGCGGGCGGAAATGTCGGACGCCAACCGCGAGAAGCTGGCGAGGCTGACGGCTGGTCAGCGCCAGAACCTTCAGCGAGACGTGCTCGAAGTACTCCCACAGTTTTCCTCTGGCGGCATGATGCGGTTCCCGGCGGAGGTGCTGATCGTGCGCGGGACTCGTTAACAGAACGCGGGCTAAAGCCGCGCGACTACGTGTTTCGACTCGCCGGACGGCGCGTAAAGAAACTGGTGATGGCGCCGATCAGCGGCCAGACGGCAAGAACGAGGAGTGCCAGAGCAAAGCTGTCTGTCTGTTTTCGTACGAGGCCAACCAGATAAGGGCCGAGGAAACCACCCAAGTTGCCTACCGAATTGATGAGCGCGATTCCCGCCGCCGCGCCCGTGCCGCTGAGGATTTCCGATGACATTGCCCAGAACGGCCCAAGCGTTCCCCAGATTCCGACCGCCGCCAGACACAGTGCTGCAAGTTCGGCCGCGGGAACCTTCAAGAACGCAGCTGCTGTTAATCCTGCCGCGCCGGCGAACGCCGCAACAGCAACATGGAGTCGCCGCTCGCCGGTCCGATCTGAATTTTTGCCGATGATGACCATTCCAATTGCAGCGGCGATGTAAGGAATCGCGCTGACGAATCCAACGAGCACGTCACTCAAACCTGAAAATGCCCGAACGATTTGTGGCAGCCAAAGACTGATCCCGTAAAAGCTCATGATCACGGCAAAATAAATAAATGCGAGCGTCCAGACGCGCCGGCTCCGCAGGGCATCACCTAACGTGTGGTACACGTCCTGACGCAACTCCTCGCGTTCGCGTTGCAATCGCGAAATGATCCAGTCCTTTTCCTCAGCGGTTAGCCAATGAGCGTGTTTGGGCCCATCCGGCAAGTAGGCCAATGTGACGAACCCAAGAATGATTGCAGGAACTCCTTCAATCAGGAACAGCCACTGCCAACCCGCCAGACCCGCCGCGCCATTCATCTGGAGAAGAAGCCCGGAAACCGGTCCACCAATAACGCCAGCGATCGCGGTCGCGGTCATGAACCTCGCGACTGCACGGCCGCGCGCTTCCGCCGGAAACCAGTAGGTCAGGTACAGGATCATGCCGGGAAAGAAACCCGCTTCCGCAACGCCGAGTAAGAACCGCAGGACGTAGAACATCACGGCGCCATTCAAAAACATCATCGCCGATGAGATGATTCCCCACGTCACCAGAATGCGCGCAATCCAGATTCGCGCGCCAAAGCGCTCCAAGATGAGATTGCTAGGAATTTCAAAAACGAAATATCCAATGAAGAAAATCCCAGCGCCCAATCCGAAAACCGCCGGATCGAATTTGAGCGCGTCGTTCAACTGCAAGGCCGCAAATCCCACATTGATACGGTCAAGGTAGGAGACGATATACAGCAGAAACATGAACGGAATGAGTCGCCGCGTTAGTTTCGAGAGAAGCGCCTGTTCCGAGATCATACTGGCCTACGAATTGCACCGCGATTTGTATGGCAAAGCAACCGGAAACTGTCGTCATTACGGGCGCGTCCGCGGGTGTGGGGCGGGCCGCGGCACGGGAGTTCGCAAAACACGGAGCGAGCATCGCGCTGCTGGCGCGAGGCGAAGCGGGCTTGAACGCCGCCCGGGAAGAAGTGGTATCACTCGGCGGGCAAGCGTTGATTGTTCCGGTAGATCTGGCGGATCACAAACAGGTCGAGGCGGCCGCAGCCGAGGTTGAGCGCAGTCTCGGGACGATTGACATCTGGATCAACAACGCGATGGTTTCAGTTTTTTCGCCGTTCCGCGAGATGACTAGTGAAGAATTCCGGCGCGTGACTGAAGTGACCTACCTCGGTGTCGTCTACGGAACGATGGCGGCGCTGCGATACATGGTTCCACGAAACCGCGGCACGATTGTGCAAGTCGGGTCGGCGCTGGCGTATCGAAGTATTCCGCTTCAGTCGGCCTACTGCGGCGCGAAGCATGCGGTTCGCGGCTTCACGGATTCGCTTCGCTCCGAGTTGCTGCACGACAATCTCAACGTGCATCTCACGATGGTCCAACTGCCCGCCCTGAACACGCCACAATTCGAATGGGTCAAGAGCCGCCTAACTCGCAAACCACAACCGGTACCGCCCATCTTTGAACCAGAAGTAGCCGCCCGTGGCATTTACTGGGCAGCGCATCATCGCCGCCGCGAACTCGACATTGGCTTTTCCAGCGTAAAGGCAATTGTCGGAAACAAAGTGTTTCCCGGATACCTCGATCGGTACCTCGGGCGGCATGGCTACGACGCGCAGCAAACGAATGAACCCGCCGATCCTAACCGTCCGAATAACCTTTGGAAACCGTTACCGCAAGATTTCGGCGCTCACGGACGCTTCGACGCTCAGGCACGCTCTGAAAGTGTGCAACTGTGGACCACAACCCATCGTGCATGGTTTGCGGGCGCAATCGGCATTGCCCTGGCTTGGGCTGGTCTGGCGTATACAATGAGGCGATGGAGTTCGATGCAGTCATCGTCGGATCTGGCCCAAACGGGCTTGCTGCGGCCATAGAAATTGCCCGCGCCGGGCATTCTGTTTGTGTCCTGGAATCGCGCGACACCATAGGCGGCGGAGCGCGCACGGCAGAACTGACCGCGCCGGGTTTTCTTCACGATGTCTGTTCGGCCGTTCATCCTCTCGGGATCGCATCGCCTTTCTTCAAAACTCTGCCTCTCGCCGAATACGGGCTGGAGTGGATTCATTCGCCTGCTTGTCTTGCTCATCCGTTTGATGACGGGTCAGCTGCAGTCCTGTTTCGATCGATTCGACAGACGTGCACGACGCTTGGCAAAGACGCGGGTGCGTACGAGAAGCTGTTTTCTCCGTTTGTTCGACACGCCATGACGTTACTGCCAGAAATTCTCGCCCCACCTATACACTTGCCCCGGCATCCGTTTCTCTGGATGCAGTTCGGGATGCATGCAATTCAATCCGCTCAGGGATTCGGCCAGCGGCAATTTCAGGGGAGCCGCGCGCGGGGTCTGTTCGCCGGCATCGCGGCGCATTCCAACATGCCGCTCGATGGGTCGCCCACTGCGGCCTTTGGACTGCTTCTCGGGATACTTGGACACGCCGACGGCTGGCCGATTGTAAAGGGAGGCTCTCAACAATTATCCGACGCGCTGGCCTCATACCTCAGGTCTCTCGGTGGACGGATCGTTACCGGCACGCCCGTGAAGTCGTTGCGGGAATTGCCGACATCGTATGCCGTGATTTTCGATCGCACACCGCGGCAGATTCTGCACCTCGCGTTCGACGTCTTGCCTCCGCGCTATCGATGGGAACTCCAGAAATACCGGTACGGCGCTGGGGTGTGCAAGGTGGATTGGGCTCTGAGTTCGCCAATTCCTTGGAAATCGCGCGAGTGCCTGCAAGCTGCAACCGTGCACGTTGGCGGCTCCGCAGAGGAAATTGCCGAAGGCGAACGCATTGTTGGAAAGGGACGACACCCCGAACGCCCGTTTGTATTGCTTGCGCAACAAAGCTTGTTCGATGAGACTCGGGCGCCGGCGGGTAAGCACACCGCTTGGGGTTATTGTCACGTGCCGAACAATTCGAAGATGGACATGACGAGCCGCATCGAATCCCAAATTGAGAGATTCGCGCCCGGCTTTCGCGATTGCATTCTGGCGCGGCATACGATAACCGCACCGGAGTTTGAAACCTACAATGCCAATTATGTTGGCGGCGACATGACGGGCGGGCTTCAGAACATTCTGCAGATCATTGCGCGTCCGTCGCTTCGGGTGACGCCATATTCGATTCCAGTGGAAGGGCTCTTCATTTGCTCCTCATCGACTCCTCCGGGCGGTGGCGTGCACGGGATGTGTGGTTATCATGCGGCTCGTGCCGCCCTAACCTCGATTCGGTATAATCGCCGCAGCCGTAAGTGATGTGGAGAAGCCAATGACACACGTCAGAGTAATTGCCCTGTTTATCGTTTTGTTGCTAGCGATTCCGATCGTCGCGCAGATGCCACAAGAAAAAGTGGATCTCGACGCCATCTACAAAATCAAAGATGAGGGACTCAACCACTCGCAAGTCATGGATACTCTGAGCTACCTCACGGATGTGTATGGCGCCCGGCTCACCGGTTCTCCACAGATCAGAGCGGCCGGCGATTGGGTCAAGAAAAAACTGACAGAGTCGGAGCTTGTCCATGTGCAGACAGAACCCTGGGGACCATTCGGCCGCGGGTGGACAAATGAAAAGATCACCGCCCGAGCCATATCGCCTTCCGTAAGTTTCCCTGTCATTGCGTATCCGAAAGCCTGGACGCCCGGAACAAATGGACCGGTCGAAGCTGATCTTGTTACAGCTGTCGTTACTAATGACCAGGACTTCGATAAATTCCGCGGCCAGCTTCATGGAAAGTACGCGATGATTGCCGCAGTGCCTGAAGTTCAGGCGCAGTTTCAGGCGCCCGGCCGCAGATTGTCCGATGACGAGTTGCAGAACATGTCCAACCAACCGGTCCAGCCGCCGCGGGGCGGAGGACCTGGGCAACGCGGCGCTCCCGGAGGCGGCCGCGGGAATGCGCCCAACTTTAATGAACGGCGCCTCAAGTTCTTCCTCGACGAAGGTGTCATTGCAACCATTGAGCCTGGCCAGGGCAGCGGCGGCACCGTCTTCGTGCAAAGTGGTGGTGGACGGAACCTGACGGACGCGCCTGTTCCGCCACAGGTCGTCATGTCCGTGGAGCACTATGGGCGGCTTTGGCGGATGCTCGAGAGGAAGGTTCCGGTCCGGCTCGAGATGGACATCCAGAACAAGTTCTTCGATGACGATCTCAATTCATTCAACATCGTCGGAGAGATCGCGGGAATGGACAAAGCAGACGAACTGGTCATGCTTGGGGCTCACTTCGATTCCTGGCACTCCGGAACAGGCGCCACGGACAATGCCGCCGGCTCCGCAGTCATGATCGAGGCGATGCGGATTCTCAAAGCAACAGGCCTCAAGATGCGACGAACCGTCCGGCTTGCATTATGGACTGGAGAAGAAGAAGGCATCCTGGGCTCACGCGCGTACGTGACGCAGCATTTCGCCGACCGTACCGATATGAAGCTGAAACCGGACCACTCGAAATTCTCCGCTTATTTCAATCTCGACAATGGGACGGGCACGATCCGCGGTGTGTACTTGCAGGGCAATGAGGCCGTGGCGCCGATATTTCAGGCTTGGATGCAGCCTTTCAAAAATCTTGGAATGACCACATTGACGATCCGCAGTACCGGTGGAACAGATCACTTGTCGTTCGATGCCGTCGGTCTTCCCGGATTTCAATTCATCCAGGATCCCATCGAATACAACAGCAGGACACACCATTCGAACATGGACGTGTATGAGCGGATTCAGGCTGCGGACCTGATGAAGGATGCGGTGATTATCGCGTCATTCGCCTACCATGCCGCGAACCGCGATGAAAAACTGCCCAGAAAGCCGCTGCCGAAACCGCAGGGCGGACCGGCGCGCTAATCTAATCTACTGACTCGGCGCGTAATATCCTTCGCGCGTGCGGACGCTGAGTTTGGGCATGCCTGCTGGAGGGGTCACTCGCAAGCGGATTTTCCTGTATTTGCCATCTTTGTTTGTATTTGTGGACTCGTAACCGATGACGTACTGGCTCTTGAGTTCCGATGCAATCTTCTCGCACGTGTCTTCCAGGTCATTAACCGACGCGTGGTAGGAATGCCCGCCGGTCAACTCGGCCAGATCGCCAAGTAAAGCCCGTCCCATATCGATGACGTAAATCTGCGCGTCAGCCTCTCGGATGAATTCGCGGATGTCGCCGCGGTTGTAACGGCTGTGATTGTCTTCCCCATCGGTAATCAGCAAAAGAGCTTTCTTGGGGTTCTGCCCGCGCTTGAGTTGGGCCAAGCCGAGATAAATGGCGTCGTACAGCGCGGTAGAACCTTCAGCCGGCTTGAACGCAAGGCTGTCTCGGAGTCTCTTAATATCGCTGGTGAAACCCTCTGCGATTTGTGCCCGATTTGCGAATTCGACCAGGAAGTATTCATCCTCCGGCGTGCCGGTCTCGAGGAACTTGGCGGCCGCATCGCGAGCGAAACCGATCTTCTTTTCCATGCTGTGGCTGATGTCAAAAATGATGCCGAGGCTCACGGGCGCTACTTCACTCGAAAAGTAGCGGATCTTCTGTTCGATCTTGTCTTCGAACAACTGAAAATTCTCAGCCTTCAGATCCGTAACGAATCTGTTGGCGTCGGTGACGGTCACATTCACCATGACAAGATCGACATCCACTTTGAGCGATTTCTGAGCGGCGAAGACGACTCCTGCTGCGAGAAACACGGCAACGAAAATGCAGAATTTGTTTCGAAGGGTCATAGGATGCGGGAGACCTTATCACTCCATAGGGAGTTGTTCAAGTGGTTCTTAGATTGCGAGCCCCCCGGGAAACCGCACCCGCTCTGGGATTGTGGTGAGGACAAAAATTTCCCCATTCTCGAAAACTGCCCACATGTCGCGCTTTACAACCCGACGATTTAGCCAACTGGAATAACACCTGCATCAGGGACATCGGAAGTGTTTTCAGTAAGGAGGACATAGATGAGATCCATGCTATTAGTGCGATCCGCACTAATTGTGTTTGTTTTGACACTGTTGACGGCATCGCTATCTGCGCAACAAGTAGAACTCTACCCGAATGCCGGTGGGTTCTGGCCCCAACACAACATCAACGGGAATGGCTTCAAAAGCGATGGCATTTATGGTTTTAAGGGAGGCGTCTTCCTGAACCAGAATTCACAGCTAGAGGGTAGCTTCGGGTACTTGAACCATTTTGAGCTGAGACAGCCGCCGAATCCGTTCAATCCAGCATTCGGGATCGTTCAACCCGCGGTACGTGGGTTTCTTTACGACGTGAACTACGCATTCAACTTCGGAGAACGCCAATTCCTCAATACGCGTGTTAGTCCATTCGTTTCGATTGGAGCCGGCGGATTGACCGCTTACATGCCCCACGCCACGTCCACCTTCGTTGAGGGCGGCGGCAATCTCATCTCTGGTGGCGCGATCGTGCCGAATCCCGGCCGATCTAAAATCATGGAGAGTGGTGACACGTTCCTCACGTTGAACTATGGCGGCGGTGTGAAGTTCCTGAACGTCGCCGGGCCGATGGGCTTCCGCGTTGATCTTCGCGGCCGCACGCTGCCGAACTTCTTCGGGCAGCATACGAGTTGGCTGGAGCCTACCGCTGGTCTCACCTTCAGTTGGGGCGAACGGTAATCGAGGAGCGCGGCTGTTTCTGTAGGGGCGGTCTAGGACCGACCACGATGTCTCAACCGGGAAATCGCGACGGTCCTAGACCGGCCCTACAGTTTTTTTTGGCTACGCCACTCGACGGAGACCGCCGCCACCGGCAGTGCGTCCGATGATCACGCGGTAGATCGCCAGTATGATAACTGCGCCAACTACTGACGCGATGAAGCCTACCGGCTCACCTTCCCTGTACCAGCCAACGGCACGACCGATCAGACCGGCGACGAGCGACCCTCCTATGCCAAGCAGTATCGTAACTATGACTCCGCCTGGATCATGTCCCGGCATGATGAGTTTGCCCAATGCGCCAACGATCAAACCAACGACGATCATCCACAGCAAATACATGCTCAACCTCCTTCTCCTCACTATGGACATGGAAATTCAAGAAGGTGAGTGCAGATGGCCTGCCAAAAGGTAGAAGAAAACGTGGCGAGGGCGCGGGCCTTCGCCCGCGCTTTGGAGTGGTTACCAGACTCTGTGCATCGTAGAAACGAAATAAGTCGCCAAATAGACAATCGTGATTACCAGACCGATAACCAACATTCTCATATAAACCTCCCTGGTTCAAAAGACCCCCAGCGCTTTAAGCATGCGCTGTGCCAAACCGGAAATTGCGTCCTTTGACCACTTCAAAGATGCCTGATGAAGCGCATTTCACGTTGCCGGCGTCGGGCTCCATCAACTTAATCAGGCTCCACACCAATGAGCGCCGAAGTGGCCCACAAATACAACTTTTTTTTCCACAGGCGGTCCGAAATAAATAGGAGGGGTAATATATGTTGGTTTCCAGGGAGTTAAACGCTGGCTATTGGGCCCTGCGAATTGCCTTTGGGATCGGTCCATTGCTGGCTGGGCTCGACAAGTTTACAAACATTCTCGTCAATTGGGAAAAGTATCTGAGTCCCGCGATACAGCGAATGGTACCGATAAGCGCGGCCACATTCATGCACATTGTGGGTGGTATCGAAATCGTCGTCGGTTTAGCCATCTTATTTGGGGCAAGCCGCATCTTCGGTTACATCGCGATGTTGTGGTTGTGGGCGATCGCCGTAAACCTCATCTCCACCGGCACATATTATGACATCGCGGTGCGCGATATCCTGCTGGGTATTGGCGCATATGCTCTGGCGAGAGTGACGGAAGCCAGACATTCTGTCATTTACGTGGAGCATCGCGAAGAACGGCGTCCCGCAGCGTAGTTTGGTAATTCGGGGTCAGACGGTCTAAATCACCCAAATTGTTCTAAACTTGAATTCGAATTTAGGTGATTTAGACGTCTGACCCCGAATTACCATGCGTGTTTTGATCGTTGAGGACGAAAAGAAAGTCGCCAGCTTCATCAAGAAGGGCCTGCAGCAAGAAGGCTATGCTGCGGACGCAGTGCACGATGGGGCGGATGCTGTTCAGACCGCGGTCCTGTTCGATTACGACCTCATCATTCTCGACCTGATGTTGCCGGCGAAATCCGGCCTGGATGTGTTGCGCGAGATCCGATCAAAGAAACCAAAACTACCTGTGCTCGTTCTGACGGCTAAAGGGGCTGTCGATGATAAGGTCGCCGGTCTCGACGCGGGCGCCGACGATTACCTCATCAAGCCGTTCGCCTTTGCTGAACTGTCCGCTCGTATCCGCGCGCTGCTGCGCCGCGGTACTCAAGAAAACACGCGGCTCAGGGTAGCCGACCTCGAAATGGATACGGCTTCGCGGGAGGTACGGCGGGCGGGCCAAACGATCGATCTGAAGCTCAAGGAGTATGCGCTACTCGAATTCCTTCTGCGCAACGTGCATCGTCCGGTCACACGGACGATGATTGTCGAGCATGTTTGGGACATCCATTTCGACAGCGTCAGCAACGTTGTGGATGTGCACATCAATTCGTTGCGAAACAAAATCGACAAAGGCTTCCAGCGGCCGCTGATTCATACGGTTCGTGGTGTAGGTTACATGCTCAGTGATCGTCCCTCATGAGGCCGCTCACTCTACGAACGAAACTTACTCTCTTCTATTGCATCACGGTGAGCGTGCTACTTACCGGTTTCGCGCTCGTTTACTACCGTGTACTGAGTGTTGGCATTGATCGCGACCTGACGCAGGACATCTTGGATCGTACTTCGGGTTTGCGTGGCTACTTGCGGTTTGAGGAGGGCCAGCCGGTCTTTCTGTTCGATACGAATGATCCTGGCGAGGTCACCTTCATCAACCGGGCGACTCGATATTACCAGCTATACGAGATCCGCACAGGCAGGCTGCTGGCGGAATCGGACGAACCTCGAAGCAGCCAGGTGCGCTTTTCGCCCGCGGACATTCAACATTATGCGGAAACGTCGCCGGATTTTGTGGACATTCATACGGACCTGGAAAGGATTCGGTTGCGTTATGAAGCCATGACCGTGGGCGGGGACAGTTATTTGTTGTTCGTCGGCGCCTCCATGCGGCCAATCGAAGACACCATTGACTCGTTCCTCGAGGGTCTCGCCTGGTTGATTCCGTCTGGAGTGTTGCTTGCTGCGATCACATCATGGTTTATGGCAGGCAAAGCGTTGGAACCCGTGGCTGCGCTTGGCAAAGCGGCGAGCGAGATTGCGGTGTCCCGGCTCGATCGGCGGCTTCCCGTTCAGGGCACGAATGATGAGCTTGATCAACTCGCCATTCAGTTTAATGAGACATTGGGCCGCCTTGAAAAAGCTGTCGCGGAAATGAAGCAATTCACCGCGAGTATCTCCCACGAACTGCGGACGCCGTTGGCGATCCTGAGAGGCGAAGCGGAGGTTGCGCTCATGCAAACCAACTCGAGCGAGCAATACCGCCGCGTGCTTGCGAGCCAGCTTGAAGAGTTCGAAAAATTAACGCGCATGATCAATCAGTTGCTCACGCTCGCTCGTGCCGAGTCCGGCGAAGTGGACATTGCGAAAGAGGAAGTGAACATCTCCGCGATGGTCCAAACGCTCACTGAAGAGCTCGAGCCTGTGGCTGCATCGAAGAACTTGAATTTGTCCTGCTATTGCGCTCCCGACGTTATCATCAGCGGGGATTCAGCCTGGGTCGAACGGCTTGTTTTGCACCTGGTCGACAATGCCATCAAATTCAGTCGTCCTGGCGGGGGAGTGACTATCAGAGTGTCAGAGGAAGGACAGACCGCGATCGTCCAGGTTGAAGACGACGGAATTGGAATCCCGCCCGAAGCCCTTCCGCATATCTTCGAGCGTTTCTATCGCGCAGACCCGGCACGCTCGAATCGCTCCGAAGGTGCAGGGCTTGGACTCAGCCTCGTGAAGTGGGCTGTGGATCAGCATCACGGCTCTATCGATGTAGAAAGTGTTCCAGGCAAAGGCAGCCGATTCCGCGTAAAGCTGCCGTCGCGGATTATTAATCCAAATTAATGTGCTCTTAATCGATGGTTAATGCGCCGCGGTTGTAATGACACGGTGCGTTAGTCAGGAGTCAGAATGCACTTGGAATTTCCGAGATTCGCTTTGGCTTGTTTGGCATGCGTGGTCGTGGTGACATTAGGCACGGCGGTTTCGGCCGCCCAAAAACAAATCAAAGTGAAGCCGAACCCGCCCGCCAGTCCCCAGGCGAAAACATCCCAACCCGCGACGCATTTCACCCAGGGCACGATCACTTCGATCGAAGCGAATCAGCTGGTCATTACCAGGAAGATTCGCGGCAAGGCAGAACAGGTCAGTTTCCAAATCAACTCTCAAACTCAGCGTTCCGGTAATTTGGTTGCCGGCAATCGCGTGTCCGTGCAGTACCGCGAGGCCGATCACCAAAATATCGCCGCGACGGTGCGGGAATTGCCGCAGGAGGCGGCTGCCAAGTCCGGCAAGACAGCATACAAGCCTCGACCGAAGGGGTAGGGTGCCCCTTTCCTCCTCCCCAAAAGGCGCCGGGTTTTCGGCGCCTTTTTTTTAA
>QHXA01000111.1:545-4322 GCA_003222755.1 Acidobacteriota bacterium | reverse complement strand
TTACATTCGGGGGGCCGTCCAAAAATCTAAAGCGAGGAAACCATGCCGAAGAAAAATTTAAACGGAAAGAAAGTTGCGATCCTGGTCGATCAAGGCTTCGAGCAAGTTGAACTAATCAAGCCCAGGAAAGCCCTGGACAAGGCCGGCGCTGAAACCAAAGTCGTTTCTCCTCAAGAAGGCGAAGTTCGCGGGTGGAACATGAAACGATGGGGAAAGTCGATCGCCGTCGACGTTCCACTTGATTCGGCAGATCCGTCCCATTTTGATGCACTCCTGTTGCCAGGGGGTGTGATGAATCCAGACAAACTGCGCATGAATCCGAAGGCCGTAGATTTTGTGAAACACTTCATCGATTCAGGCAAACCTGTGGCTGCCATCTGTCATGGACCATGGATGCTGGTCGAAGCCGGCGGCGTGCAGGGCCGCACGCTCACTTCATGGCCGTCGCTTCGGACCGACATTCGCAATGCCGGCGGGAATTGGGTCGATGAAGAAGTCGTCTCGGATGCCGGGCTGGTTACCAGCCGGAAGCCTGACGACATTCGGGCCTTCAATCGGAAGATGATCGAGGAGTTTGCCGAAGGCGAGCACCGAGCGCAGCGCGCGGCCTGACGTGAAGGACCCCGGCCGCGCCAAAGTCAACCTTGGAATTGCCACAAAAAGGCACAAAAATCACAAAAGCACGCGTCGGGGCCCACCGTCCGGCTTGCTTTGGTACACCGCTTCGCGGCCTTTTTACTACCGGACGGTCCCCCATGCCTATTCAAACATCGATCGAAAATCCTCGAGCGGACGCGGTTCAAGCTGTGCTCCTGTGATGGTGCGAGCACAGGTGTTCCATCGCAGAAGCGCTTCATCATTGCCTGGAGGCCGAAGCCGCTCGGCTTTTTCGTACAGCCGCATGGCTTCGCTAAAAAGATCGTAAGCCGAGAAGTTCGATCCGGGCGCATCGCTGCGCATGTAGAGCCGAGCCTGGCGTTCCAAAAGAATGCCTTGGTAGTAGACCTGTTGGTAGTCGTCTTTTAATTTCGGAAGTATCGACCACGCACGATCGAGCTTTTCGGTAATGTTCTCGCCGAATTGTTCCGACAAGGACAAGAGCAGACAAACCAACGCCTGTTGATTGTCAGGCTCCAGAGCAAGAATATCCAAGCAGATGCTTTCTGCTTGCAGCGGTTCATTCAACAAGCGGTATCGTTCCGCGCGTTCCAGAGCAGCTGGAACCGCCTCCGCAGACAATTTCTTAAGCTCGAATTGCATTTCAATCCTCTTGGAGCAGCACCTTCAGAACGTCTGGCTCCGCTGCCCGCGCAAATGCGCGCCTTGCTTGAGCAAGTGGCATGGTTTCGGAAATCATATCAGCGACATTAATACTACGCGATTGAAGAAGAGCCAATGCGGGCTCAAATCGACCGCAGCGCGAACCCACGAGAGTGATTTCGTTGACCACGACCGGAACTGTATCGACTGGGGTGACGCCATGAACCGTGGATTTCAGGAATATCGTTCCTCTTGGCCGTGTCATTCGGACCGCTTCCTGTAACCCGTTTTGCGAGCCGGTCGCCTCGACCACCCAATCGTACGCATGTGCGGGCAACTTTTTCTTTGCAATCGTTACTTGTACCCCGGCTCGCTCGGCGATTCGCAGCTTGCTTTTGTGGCGGCCATATAAATGCACATTTTTGCGGCTTGCATTCAGAACTTGCGCGATCAGCAGGCCAAGTTTTCCATCGCCAAGCACCGCGATGTCAGCGCCCTCCGGGATTCTCGCCTGATCGAGAATCTCACAGGCCGCCGCCAATGGCTCTACAAACACAGCCGTCTCATTGGTGAGCGAATTGGGCACGACGTGAAGATTCGCCTCGGGCAACGTCAGAAACTCGCGGAATGCACCGGGATGTCCCGCAATACCAAGCACAGTGCGGCTTGGGCAGTGGCGACTTAGTCCCTTGCGGCACCAGTCGCATTTGCGGCATGCGAGATTGATCTCCCCTACAACCCGCCGCGCTAAGAGACCTGGACTGTCAGCGCTGACAACTTCTCCTACGAACTCATGGCCCGGCGTTCCGCGGAATCCATAATAGCCGCGCTGAAGCTCGAGATCTGTATTGCAAATGCCCCCGACCAGAAGTCGAATCAGCGCAAAACCTCTCGGGCGCTGAGGAACACGGACATTGCGCACTTCCACACGTCGATTTTCAAGGTGAATGGCAAGCATTTTTTCTAATGTCGGCGATGCCAGCAGGGACGAGGGGCCGCCCCTTGTCCCCTAGCGGCACGACCGCTTATTTTACGCGCGGCGGCCGTTCCCAGGGAGAACTTCCCTGTACCGCCCCGTGCGCGCGGGTTGCTGGTTTACCAACAGTAGCTCGACTTCTCTGAACGTCCACGAAATGGAAGCTACATTGCTGCCCGAACAGTTCGAAATCCTATGGGAGGATTGAAAATGAAAACGACTCTAGCATTATTGCTGGTGGTCCCATTGGCTGCTGCAGCTTGCAACAAGGCCAGCGCTGATGTGGATCCAAAAGCGATCGAGGCGAAATACGGTTTGAGCGGTGGCTATGTGGACGAGATCTCCACAGAAGATGGCAAAGTCAAAGCGACTATTATTCCCACGACACTGGATGATGGGCGGAAGGTTCAACTGGTCATTCCACATCAGCCCATAGGCGATCATCCGGTATACATGCGCGATGGTATCACGATCACGCCACTCGAACTGTCGGACCCTAAGGTTTCCAAGCAGCAATTCGTCCAATCGCAGCCGCGGATCGTTGAACGGCGGCCTGCTCCTGCTGCGGCAACAGCTCCAACTCCAGCAGCCGCTCCAAAGAAGAAGCGCTCCTTAGAAAAAGAGGTTCTTATCGTCGGTGGCAGCGCTGGCGCGGGCGCAGCAATTGGCGCCGCTGCGGGCGGTGGTAAGGGTGCCGGAATCGGTGCATTGTCCGGCGGCGTGGCCGGGCTGGTCTATGATTTGGCCACGAGAAATAAGAAGTGACGACTTGCTACTGTAGGGGCGGTCTATGACCGCCCCACTGAGGTTTCTCCATTTTGCGCACGCCGGAGATGTACAAGCGCACCGCGGAGCGGTGCTAGGAAATTAGCCAGGGGTACGCGTTTTCTGCGTACCCCTGGAATACGTGACAATTCAGGAATCCGCACCCTGAACGGGTGTCGAGGACTCCTCGCACCCTTTCCAGGGTGCGAGCTGTTTTTGGTTTCAGACAACCGGGGGTTGCGCTCGCTCCCGCTCGCTTAACCCCCGGCTAATTTCCTGACACGCCTCCGGCGTGTGCAAAATGGTAGTTCCTTTCATCGGCCGCCAGCGGAAGAACTCGCGAATTGGCGCATGTCCCGCTCCCGCCGGAGCGGTTACGTCCATCAGTTCCTCTGCCGCAAAATGATGCACTGCCCGATACATGAAGATATAAAACAGCACTGCCCGTTTGAGCGCGTACTCGCCGTTCACCAAGACGTCAAATATCAGGTGCATCGCTGCGCCCACGCAATACCCGACTAACAACGGCCATCGGTAGGTGAGCATAATCAGGAAAAGCACTGTCATAAGCTCGGCCGAGTGCAGTGGAAGCACGAGTTTCTTTGGACTGTGAGTGAAGTAATAGCGAAGGAAACTAACTGGCCCAGGCCGGCGCCATTGTTTCTCGAAGACCACGTAGTCGAAATAGTGGTCCACATCGATGAGAAATCCACCGGCAAAACAACCGGCTGCAGCCTCGATCGAGCCGGTTGTGACGTACGCGGCCCCGCTGAGTA
>QHXA01000111.1:0-412 GCA_003222755.1 Acidobacteriota bacterium | reverse complement strand
AATGGAGTTCGCGGTCCATGCGCCGTAGAGAAACGCCGATGACATCGCGATGATGCAGCTTGCTGCCGAAATCGTCGCTCAGCTCCAGCCACAAGCCATGCACCAGATCGACATCTTCCGGCCAAAGCCGTGGCGGATGCGGCCCGAGATTCACGAATATCGATGGACGGCCCGGTGAAATGATTTCTAAAGAAAACGGATGCCGCGGCTCTGGCAGTCTCTCCCAAGCCCTTCCGATCCGTCGCGCGAGTTCCTCCGAGTCCATGCGCGCCGAAACACCCGTCACTAAGCGTGACGCTTTCAACGTGGCGGCTGTCTGAACCATCGCATCGAACGGATTGACGCCCGGCACGGTCAGAAGTTCAACGGTCTTGCCTTCCTTCTCAGCAAGGGAAACCACGCGTGAAAAGAG
>QHXA01000809.1 GCA_003222755.1 Acidobacteriota bacterium | reverse complement strand
AAGTACGGAACTGGTAGTTTTCACGAACTGATGGTCGCGGTAGCGCAGGATCCCGCAATGCTCTCCTTCCTGGATGCGGGTGTGAACGTAAAGGGCGCTCCAAATGAAAACTTCGCTCGCGAGATCATGGAACTGTTTACGATGGGCGTTGGCAACTACTCAGAAAAAGATGTCCGCGAGGCTGCCCGCGCATTCACCGGCTGGAATTACGTCGATTTGCAGTTTGTCGTAAATAAGGACAAGCACGACGAAGGCACAAAAATTTTTCTCGGACAGACCGGCAACTTCGATGGCGTGGATGTGATCGACATGATCTTGAAACAGCCGGTCACATCGCGGTTTATTGCGGGAAAAATCTATCGCTACTTCGTCCGCCAGGACCTGAATCCCGAATTTCAGGAAAAGCTCGGGGCTGTACTTCGGAATAACGACTACAAGATTGCGCCACTTCTGGAAACGATTTTCCTCTCGCGTGATTTCTACAGCGCTGCTTCGGTCGGCGCGCAAATCAAGAGTCCGGTACAGCTTGCGATTTCGACTTTCAAGAAGTTGGGACTGACGGAAGTTCCTGGTGTTCCTGATTTCAATGTCGCGACCGGCACGTTGGGTCAGCGGCTCTTTTCGCCGCCGACGGTAGCGGGCTGGTCCGAAGGCCGGAGTTGGATTACGCCTGGCCTATTGTTGGAGCGCGGCAACTTTGTCCGCGATGTGCTGTTTCCGGATATCAATTTCATTCCACCCGATCGAGCGAACCCTGCGGCCGATGTCCGCATTGTGGCGGAGAAAATTCGCGCAGGCATGGATATTTCAACTGCAACGATACCGGAAAGAGGCAGCGAAGGCGGACTGGCTGAATCGAACATGCTGGCCGATCGCGATGAGGACTTCAACACGCGTTACGGCAGCTTCCGCGGATGGCAGATGGCCATTGAGAAAGTAAAGCCGATTCCGCGGCAGACCGCGCATCTCGATCTGACGCGCATGGTCGTCGACGCAGGTTTGAAGAACACAACACAGGTCGTCGACTACTTCATCCAACGCTTTATGCGCGTTCCACCCGCCGAAGAGAAACGGCAGGTTCTGATTTCGTTCCTGAATACGCAATTGAGCATGACTGATGTGTCGGTTGCGACAACATATATGGAAGACTCATTACGCCTTCTGCTGCATTTGTTAATGAGTGAGCCGGAGTATCGGCTGAGTTAAGGACGGAACAATGATGAAAATCAAACGCAGAGAATTCTTGGAAGCGGGCTTATACGGCATCGGCATCGGCGCCGCCGGTCTACTGCCCGTACCGCCGTTGTTTGCACGAGCCGCTCAGGCTCTGGGTCCGCAGGCATCGAATGATGGCCGCATTCTCGTTGTGCTGGAACTGTCGGGCGGCAATGACGGGCTGAACACCGTTGTGCCTTACGGTGATGATGCCTATTACCGGCTTCGGCCGAAGATCGGAATCCGCCCGGCGCGTGTTCGCAAGATCGACGAACACTTTGGTTTCAATCCCGGTATGACCGGTTTTGAACGCTTATATAAGGAAGGCAAGCTTGCTGTAGTGCACGGCTGCGGATACGCGAATCCTTCGTTTTCGCATTTCACATCGATGGCGTATTGGCAAACAGCGGCTCCGAACAGTGGCGGCGAATTCGGCTGGGTCGGCCGGACAGCGGATGCGAGCGCGCCACAAGCGCCGCCGAATTTTCTTGTCAATATCGACGCTCGCCAGTCGTTGGCCGTTCGAAGCAAGGTGCATACCCCGCTCGTTTTCGATGATCCGAACAAGTTTGCTCGAGAAGGGTTTTATGACGAGCGCGATATTTTCGCGAAAGTGGCCGATGCCGGCAATGTCGAGAATCCATCGCGAAGGTTTCTGCTCGACGTCGCGAGGAGCGCTAAGAGTGCATCTGCCTTCGTGAAACAAGCGTGGGCCAGCTACAAATCGCCCGTAGATTACGGAATCACCGGCTTGGATCTGCCCAAAGTCGCGGCCCTGATTCATGCGGGAATGCCGGCGCATCTGTATTACGTGTCGTACCGAAACAACGCGTTTGATACGCACGTCTTCCAAGGCGATCTGCATCAGCGGCTGCTGACATACACATCCGATGCAGTGCACATCCGATGCAGTGTCAGCATTCATCACGGATCTGCAGCGCATCGGCCGGGGCAATGATGTCGTCGTGATGATGTTCTCGGAATTCGGCCGGCGCGTACCGGAGAATTCGAATCTCGGGACCGATCATGGTGCGGCCAATCTGATGTTTGTTGCGGGCCAAAAGGTCAAAGGCGGCCATTACGGCAAGATCCCAAGCCTCACTCAACTCGACGAAGGCGACAATCTCGTCTATACGACCGATTTCCGCCGCGTCTACGCGACCATGATTTCCGGCTGGCTTGGCTTCAAGGACACTGCGGGAATCCTCAACGGCAATTTCGAAGCTTTTGACATGTTCGCGGTCTGAAGGACGGCGGCCGGCATTCACTCGTCGTCATGGACGAGGAGTTTCACAAAAGTTGATTCTTGCTCATTGCCTGCAATATGATGCCGTCAAAACGATTCGAGGAGGAAAAAATGCGAACGAGATTGGTTGTAGTGTGCTTCGGATTATTCGCGATGCTTACAGTCTTCACCATTACGGCGATGGCTGCAGACATGTTGGCGGGAACCTGGAAGTTGAACGTTGCGAAATCCAAATACAGCCCCGGTCCGGCGCCGCAGAGTAACACGGTCAAGTTCGAAGCGGTTGACGGCGGCATCAAGCTGACCGCAAACGGCGTGGATTCGCAGGGAAGAAAAACGCATAACGAATACACCGCCAAATATGACGGCAAGGAATCCCCGACAAAACCCATGCTCGACGGAAAACCAAATCCGAATGGAGCAGACGCCGTTTCATATAAGAAAATCGACGACTATACATACGAAGTCACAACCAAGCTCAAAGGCAAACCATTGACTGTTGCGCGGCACGTAATTTCGAAGGACGGGAAGACCCGTACAGTCACCACGACCGGCACCAACGCTCAAGGCCAAAAGGTGAACGATGTGACAGTGTTCGAAAAGCAGTAGAACAGGACAATTACCATGAAATGTTCGGGAGGCATCATATGAAAAGAGCCATTGTTTTAGGCGCGCTGATTGTTGTCAGCGCCTTGTCATTGGTTATCGTCGGGCAGCAGGCGGGCCGTGGGGGTGGCGCGCAGCAGGCGCCCAGAGTCGTGGAGGTCGAGAAACTGAAGGAGAACCTCTTCGTGCTGAAAGGTGGTGGCGGAAACACGGCTGTGTTCGTCACGACCAATGGAGTGGTCGTGGTGGATGCGAAGAATCCCGGCTGGGGTCAACCGATCCTTGACAAGATCAAAGAACTGACCAACAAACCAGTGACTACGCTGATCAACACGCATACGCACGGGGACCACGTCAGCGGGAATGTGGAGTTTCCACCAACCGTCGACATCATCGTGCAGGAAAACACGAAGACGAATATGGGCAAAATGATCCCCAACAGCACGGCGGCGGATCAGACTGTGCCGGCCCAAACAATATTCCAGGCTAACAATGGCCGGGGCTTGCCGAAGCGCACCTTCAAGGACAAGATGACGCTGTTCAAGGGCGCCGACGAAGTCGACCTGTACTACTTCGGTCGCGGACACACCAACGGCGATGCGTGGGTTCTGTTCCCATCACTCCGAACCGTTCATGCCGGCGACATCTTCTCGGGCAAAAACGTTCCTCTACTTGATGCCAATAACGGAGGCAGCGCGGTTGCAATCGCGGATAGCCTGCAGAAAGGCTATGACAATCTGAAGAACGTGGATACGATCATCACCGGCCACAGCACGCAGATGACGATGGCCGATCTGAAGGAGTACATCGCCTTCAATCGGGAATTCTTGAATGATGTGCGCGCAGCAAAAAAGGCGGGCAAAAGCGTCGATGAGGTCGCAGCAAGCTGGAAGATCCCAGGAAAATATGCGGGCTATGCCGCTCCAGACGCGAACCGTCTAAAGAACAACGTGCGATTGGCGTACTCGGAATTGGATGTGACCGCCGCCAAGTAGCGTCCGACCCGGAGAGCATTCCAAACCTTGTAATAGCAGCCGCAAAAGCGGTATGGTGATGCACGTGAATTCCTGGCAACGTGTCCAAGCTCTGAGACGTCTCCTTCTGATTCTAGTTGCAGTGTCCTTGATCGGACTGACTGTCGTTGTATTGAGAAGTCCCGAAACGATTGACCGGATTTCAAATGCGATCATGG
>QHXA01000808.1:2750-3009 GCA_003222755.1 Acidobacteriota bacterium | reverse complement strand
GCCACGAATTTATCGAAAACGCGAGTGTTGCTGGATGCAGGCGCCGAGGTGAAAGTAAGAGGCAAACGCGGCGCGACGCCGATGAGTGTCGCCCTCACAACCTTCGGATCCACTCCCGTTTTGAAACTTCTTGTGAGCAAGGGAGCCGAACTCGAGGACCGGCTGATGACGCTTGCGGCCGCAACCGGCGATCTTGAAGCTATCCAGTACCTGCTCAGCATCGGCGTGCCTGCCGGTGACCGTACCGGCGCCTCGCTGT
>QHXA01000808.1:531-2736 GCA_003222755.1 Acidobacteriota bacterium | reverse complement strand
GGCAATCACCGCGCGATGTGAAGCATGTGCGCGGTTGCTGGTGGAAAAAGGTGCACCCGCGAACGGAATGCGTCCCAATGGGACACTTTCAACAACCGTCGGAGCGAGCTCTGGTGGCGTGTTGAACGACACGGCCAAGAGAGCGATGCCCGACCTTTCTCAGTTTCTGCTAGATCACGGAGCTTCTCTCGAGTCCAGGGACCGGGAAGGATTTACTCTCTTGATGCAAGCGGTGCTCTCGATGGAAACTTCCCGCGACCGGATGGTCGAATGGCTGCTCGCGAAAGGGGTCGATCCAAACGCCAAAAATGATCGCGGTGACACTGCTTATCAGCTCGCGACGCGCGTGGGGATCCCTTCCACTTTGAATCTCTTGGTGAAGGCGGGCGCAAAGGAAGTTAAAGAAGAATGGCCCAAACCCGCCGAAGGCGCTCTGTCCGTGGAAGAAGCGGTGAAAAAGGTTATCCCGCTGATTGAAGTGAGCGGCGAGCCGGGTTGGAAGGCTCGTCACTGCGTTTCCTGTCACAGCAATTCACTTCCAGCAATGACCGTCGCGCTGGCAGCAAAAAAGGGGTTCGCCGTCAATGAGGAGCAAGCAAAAAAGGAACTGGGCTTCGCGGTCGCCACCGACGAGCCCGTTCTTGAACCGAATCGTCTCGGCTCTTCACCGATCGGGGGAGGGTCGGACACGCTCGGTTACACCCTCATGGGCATGGCGGCGGCAGGCGCTCCGGCGGATGCATTGACCGATGCGCATATTCATTACATGTCGCTGAACCAATATCCGGACGGCGCTTTTAGAAACTCGAGCTACAGGCCTCCGACAGAGTATGCTCCGTTTACGACGACCGCAGTGGCGCTGCGGTCGATCAAGCTCTATCCCATCCCCGGCCGGCGCGAGGAGTTCAAAGAGCGGGTGGACCGAGCCAAACGGTGGCTGCTCTCGGCAAAGGCTTTCTCCACGGAAGAACGATCGATGCAGCTCAATGCGCTCGCGGATGCCGGCGCGTCTCAATCCGAACGCGCTCCGTTCGTGACGGCATTAAAGGCCGCTCAGAATCAAGATGGAAGCTGGAGCCAGCTTCCAAACGTTCGGGCGGACGCCTACGCTACGGGCGAGGCGCTTTACACGTTACATATCTCAGGGGGCGTGCCTACCAACGATTCCGTTTACCAGAAGGGCGTGCAGTGGTTGTTGCGGAATCAACTCGCAAACGGTTCGTGGTTCGCACCGACACGCGCCGTGCCGGTTCAGCCGCACACGTTCGAGAGTTTCCCGAACGGCTGGCACCAATTCGTCTCAGATGCTGCGTCGTGCTGGGCAACGATGGCACTACTCTTTACGCTGCCGGACAAGCCTCACTCGAGCAATTGATTGCCGGGTTTGGCAGTGCCAGCCACTACGCGGCTGAAGACGAATTTCGGAAAGTGCCCGGCAACGGTCAGTTTGTGAAAATATAGGATAAAAACAGGCCCGAGAGAACACTTGACCCGCCTGCGGACCTGTAGTCAAATTCTGTCATTAAAATGAGTTGGAAACTGGCATTTCTCTGCATATTACTCGCAGCGATCTTATGGGCGCCTCACGCTTTTGCGCAGGACCGCGCGGTTCTCGACAAGTATTGCGTGACGTGTCATAACCAAAAAGCGAAGACCGCTGGACTATCTTTGGACACCGCTGATTTCGTTCGTCCTTCGAACAGCGCGGATGTCTGGGAAAAGGTCGTCCGAAAACTCCGCGCTGAAATGATGCCTCCTGTCGGCGCGCCGCGGCCGGATAAGGCAGAACTGCAGACGATCGCATCTTATCTCGAGACTTCTATAGATAAGGTTGCGGCCGCGAACCCGAATCCCGGCCGGACCGTCCTGCATCGATTGAATCGTGCCGAGTATGGCAATACGATCCGCGATCTGTTCGCGCTGGATGCCTTGGACGTCACGCAGTTGCTTCCGCCCGACGCCGAGGCGTATGGCTTTGACAATATCGCCGATTCTTTGGGTACATCTCCTGCGCTAATGGAGCGTTACCTTTCCGTGGCGTGGAAGATCACCCGCATGGGTCTCGGTAATACGAAGATTCCAACGACGACGGAAACATTTCCTGCGCGAATGGATCTGACGCAGCGAGACCACATCGAAGGTCTGCCGCTGGGTACGCGCGGAGGCATGTTGGTTCAGTACAATTTTCCGGTCGACGCGGAATAC
>QHXA01000808.1:0-513 GCA_003222755.1 Acidobacteriota bacterium | reverse complement strand
CGTCGAGCAGATCGGGGGATTGGAACATCCGGACGCGCTGGAAATCACATTCGATGGCCAGCGAATCAAGCTGGTGAATTTCGGTGGTCACGAAGATGAAGTTCTAGCCGCTGAAGTATCCGCGGCGGCCCGCGCGCAAATTGAAAGCCGTTTTATCGCGCGCATTCCGGTGAAGGCAGGGCCGCATACGATCGGTGTGGCATTCCTGAAGAAATCGTCGGCGCCTCCAGTGGAAGTCTTGAGGCCGTTCCTGCGTGACAGGATTGATCCGGTGTCGACGAACGGCATCGCTCAACTCGATAAGATTGTTGTCGAGGGCCCATTCAATGTCACCGGTTCCGGAGAGTCGCCAAGCCGGCGGCGCATTCTGATTTGCCGGCCGGCGAACCAGGCCGAGATGTCGCCATGTGCGAACAAAATTCTGTCGACTGTAGCTCGCCGCGCATATCGCCGGCCCGTGACGGATGCGGAAATGAAGCAGTTGATGGGATTCTTCCAGACTGGCCGCGAGAA
>QHXA01000819.1:2106-5791 GCA_003222755.1 Acidobacteriota bacterium | reverse complement strand
CATGGAGTTGATTGCGATCGCGCATCGGCGCTGTACAGCCTTCCAGATAGCTGACGTAGCTGCCTTCATCGGCGATGATGAGAGTGCGTTCAAACTGGCCCGTCTCGCGTGCGTTGATGCGGAAGTACGTAGAAAGCTCTAGAGGGCAACGTACGCCTTTGGGCACATAGACGAACGACCCGTCACTGAATACTGCGGAATTCAGGGTTGCGAAAAAGTTGTCGGTATAAGGTACGACCGATCCCAAATATTGCTGAATCAACTCCGGGTATTTCTGGACCGCCTCGGAGAACGAGCAGAAATAAATGCCAAGCTCTTCAAGTTTCTCTCGGAAAGTGGTCGCCACGGACACGCTGTCGAAAACTGCATCGACTGCAACGCCGGCCAGAAGCTCCCGCTCTTCTAAGGGAATGCCGAGTTTTTCGTATGTGCGCAACAGTTCCGGATCGACATCGGCCAAATTTCCTGGCTCATTCCTGCGGGCCTTTGGCGCCGAGTAGTATCGAATTCCCTGATAGTCAATTGGCGGGTAATGCACGTTGGCCCAGGTCGGCTCCTTCATCGTCAGCCACTGGCGGTAGGCTCGAAGACGCCAGTCCAACATCCACCCCGGCTCATTCTTTCTGGCAGAAATCACGCGGATAACGTCTTCGCTGAGGCCTGCCGGAACGGAGTCTTCTTCGATTTCAGTGACGAACCCGTACGGATATTCACGGGTTAGCATCTCGATTGTCTTCGGATCTTTCGACATAGATCGCTCACTTGCAAACCATCTAATCCCAGAGTAGGAAATCTGTACTAAGTTGTCAAGATTAGCCGATCGCAAGCTAGGCGATAAAAAGAACCTTCCAGCGTTTCCGCCCGATGAAGGTTACGTCAAAGTCGGACTAAGTCCGACTTTGACGTGACCCTGTCCGCCGCCGCTTATCTCTTGTAGGTCCCGATCAATTGTGCTTCGGCGAGCACGTGGCCTTTCATAGCATCCAGCAATTGCTGTTTCGTGGCTTTGGATTGCAAGCCAGTCATTTGATCCAATGCATACAACTTGAAATAGTACCGATGCGCGGAACCGCTTGGCGGACACGGTCCACCATAGCCGATTTTTTCAAAGTCATTCTTGCCCTGCTTTGCACCATTCTGAAGTGATTCTTCGCGTCCGATGGCGGCGGAGAGTTCTCGCACATCCGCTGGAAGATCATAGAGCACCCAGTGGACCCATGTTCCTCGCGGAGCATCCGGATCATCCGCAATCAACGCGAAACTCTTGCTGCCTTCAGGCGCATTCTTCCAGCTTAGGGGAACAGAGATATCTGAACCGTCGCAAGTGTATTGCTTCGGAATTGCTTCATTTTGTTTGAATTCGGAACTTGTGAACTCAAATGCCATGGATTGGGTGTCCTTTCATTTTGGCCCGCTCGATCGCTTTTTTCGCACGAGCCGTTGCAGGTCTCGCGGTTTTTCTGGCGCGGGTGGCGGCATCTTTTTGGGCTTTTGTATCGGCGGAAGCTATTGTTGCCTTCGCGGTTTTACGCGTTCGCCTTTCACCTTCGGCAGGTATCATTGCTTCAAAATCCGCAAACACCTCCTCAAGTGGATGACCCTCGATGGGCCGCTTGTCTCGTAATTGCTTTTTCATCAGACCTCCCTAAACAGGCGCTGTTCTTAAATTACGTGTGTGCAAAGATCGTTCCGTCTCCGGCGCCGCATTTAGATTGCCTGCATTGGCGGCGGCGACGATGAGAATTGAGAATTGGCAATCGAGCATTGGTCAGCTCAATCTTACGCGGACATCCGTCTCGTTTTTCCTGGCGGTATTGCGATCACGGGACAGGGTGCGCCACGGATCACTCGTTCAGCCGTCGAACCGAGCAATGCGCGTTCTAATCCACCCTTGCCATGAATATTCATAACGACCAAGTCCGCCCGTGTTTGTTGAACGACATTCAAAATCTCTCGATATGGCTCACCAGCCTCCACCCTGGTTTCAACTGAGCAGCCCTCTCGCGCGTCAGCAGGAACTCGATTTTCCAATTCTTGCCGAACCTGGTCGGCCGACTGCTGTGGTTCAAGGACGGTAGGCAGTAGCGGAGGGATGATAGCTACTGGAGTTGGTCGCATCACGTGCAGAAAAACAAGAAAAACAAGACTGGCATGCGCTTCCTGACCTAGCGAGAGGCCATACGCGAATGCATCTTCAGTGCCTTCAGAAAAATCGGTTGTGACGATAATGCGCCGAATATTCGGCGGAGTCGATCGCTTGCCTTCGCCGATCACAAGTAGCGGCGTTGCTGATCGGCGCAACAGACGGTCTGTGGTCGATCCAATAAACCATCGCTCAACGGCTGGCCGGGCATGCTTGCCTACAACGATGATGTCGGCCTTGCGCGCTCGCGCAGCCACTTGAATTTCCATTTCGATTTCACCGGACCTGACGATCGACTCAACGTCGACTCCCGAATGACGCGCCGATTCGACGAGCTTGGGCATCTCTCGATCAACCTGCTTCTTGATTGCCTCCTCTACTCTTGTGCTGTCGACATAAAGGCTGGGAACCACAGGGGCGATCACATGGAGCAAGTGCAGACGCGCTTCGTAGTGTCGCGCCAGCTTGATTGAATAATCCAAGGCTCTCCGTGAGATCGGGGAAAAATCCACTGGGCACAGCACGTTTTTAATGCGGATCATGTCGGGCGCCCTATTCTGTTTGACGAACCGCGGATGCTGAGAGGTTTCCGAAAGGCAGAAGGCCCTTTCCGGACGGCAAAAAAAATAATATTGGGCGGACAGCGTGAGTCCCCTCGGATGAGAATTGAGAATTGGGAATTGGTCAATGATCAGATCTGGAATCGGATCTGATCATTGACCAATTCCCAATTCTCAATTCTCATCCGAGGGTTCTTCATGCAGATTGGCATCTCCATTGCGCAGACGGGGGCGCTCTCAATAATGGGTATGCAGGCGCTCAACGGCATCCGGCTGTGGGTATTGCACCTTGAGAGGAAAGGGGGCCTGCGCGTCGGACGGCAATTGAGACCCGTCAGGTTGATTACCCGAGATGACCACAGTCGCACTTCTTTCGTTCGCGACAACGTCAAAGCCCTCATCCGTCAAGATGGGGTCGATGTGCTACTCGGACCATATTCCAGCCATTTGACGAAAGCCGCCGCAGACATTTGTGAAGTTCATCAAACGCTGCTATGGAATCACGGCGGTGCGTCTGATGAAATCTGTCAGCCGAAATCGAATTGGATCGTCAGCACTCTCAGTCCGGCAAGCCAATATCTGCAGAAGTTGCCGCAATGGATCGACGCAAATGGTAGCGCCGTACATCAATACCTTCTCTTGAGTTCACGGAAAGGAACGTTTGCCGGAAACGTTGCGGCCGGGTTACGGGAAAGCATCGGCGTTTTCACCAAAGCGGCCCGACTGCACTCCGCCGAATTGCCGGAGAGCACCAATGTTTTCATTCAGCTCTTGAACGAAACGGCCCCGACGGCGCTCGTCTTGATTGGAACATTTGAGCAGGAAACCGGCTTGTTCAAAACGCGCGGCGCATGGCCGGAATCGATTCGATATGTGGCGTGCGTCTCTGCCGGCATCAGCCAGTTCCTTGATTCTGTCGGAGACTTGTCGGAAGGTATAATCGGACCAAGCCAATGGGAACCCGGCATTGATCGCGCAACCT
>QHXA01000819.1:1571-2077 GCA_003222755.1 Acidobacteriota bacterium | reverse complement strand
AGATGCCTAACTATGTGGCAGCCGGCGCATTCGCCGCAGGCCTGATCATTGAAGAGTGCATTCGCCGGGCAGGGTCGCTTGAAGGCACAAAAGTTCGCGAGGTTGCACATGAGCTTCAGACGGAAACTTTTTATGGACGCTTTCAGATTGACGGGTCAGGCCGACAGGTCGGTCATGCGATGCACCTCGTCCGTTGGGAGAACGGCAAGAAGATCGTCCTTCCGGCTTAAGTTCTGCTCGCATTATGCCATCTCACCTCAGCTCTTCGATTGCTCCATGTATTTTCAGAGCAACTTCGTCCCAGCTTCCTGTTGTGAATTCAAGCGATTTTCCGAATGAAACACGCACCGGACCGCGCTTCGGCCAACTGTCATGAACGGAGTACACCTGATATAGGCCTTCAATGTAGATGGGCACAATCGGCACCCGGAGCCGGATCGCCATCATTCCGATGCCGGGACGAAGTGGTTGCAGTTTGCCATCCGGCGACCGCATTCCCTCAGGAA
>QHXA01000819.1:1078-1543 GCA_003222755.1 Acidobacteriota bacterium | reverse complement strand
ATCCGCGCTTGATCAATTCCCCGGTGTAATTCAATGCGCGCCGGACGCCGGCCATTTCGTGCGGCAGCGGATATGCATTGAAGAGACTGAGTGCCAGAACATAGCCAAGTCCTGTCCACCACACCTGCTTCCTCGGGAAATGGCCGGGCTCGAAATATGGCCGAAAAACATCCAGTCCCATTGCGGGCGCGAGGCGCCTGCGCCATTGTACAGGAAGCGCCGCAAGGATCGCGGCTGTGTCGAGATGGCTTACGTGGTTCGCCGCAAAGATGACCGGCGGCTGCAGCTCTCGAAGATAATCCAGACCGGTTACGGTCAACGGCAGATAATGCTTGAATAGAGGAATCGCAATCAGTCGCTGAAATGCCCCGCGGAACGACCGCATCGGTAGCGATCTCGTCCATTCCGATGGTGCCTTCTCTCGGGCTGTCCGACCGCGTCCTGCGGCGGCTGTTGAACGGCGAA
>QHXA01000819.1:0-1063 GCA_003222755.1 Acidobacteriota bacterium | reverse complement strand
TCTTGAGTCTCGAGAACTCTTCCTCATTGAGCTCGGTCTGATACCTACTCTCGAGCTCCGACAACAGCTCCACTCGCTCCAGAGAGGACATCGCGCTTAGGTCCTTCTGTTCCGGTTTTGGTTCCCGTTTTGTTTCGGTCTCTTCTCGCGGGCCACCAACGAGTTGTCTTCGAACCTCTGCACGCCTCACTTTCATCGTTGATGCGGTCCGTGGAAAATCGGCTGCCGGCCACACCGACCAGCTTTTGATCCGCTGATGTGCTTCCAGCTTCTCATTGGCTCGTCTGACGAGCATTTCCACATTCGCTTTTGGATCATTCAAAATCACGACGGCATGAACCTGCTCGCTTCCATTTCGGCGGACGCCCACCACGGCGCTCTCGCGAATTTCGGAAAATTGATTGAGCATGTGCTCGATGTCTTCGGGATAGACGTTGAGTCCTTCGGGTGTGACGATCATGTCCTTCTTTCGGCCGCGATAATAAAGACGTCCTTCCGCATCCATTTCTCCGAGATCGCCGGTGTGAAGCCAGTCGCCATTCTCGTTTGTGATGCTTTCTCCGCGGATGAGGATCTCGCCGTCGGCCGCAATCGTCACTTCAAGGCCCGGCAGAGGTTTCCCCAGCGAACCCCGTTTCACATCGAACGGGTGATTAACGGTGACAACGGGGCTAGCTTCCGTTAAGCCGTATCCTTGAATCACCAGAAACCCCAGTCTTCCCCAGAACTCTTCCAGTTCGGTATCGACCGGTGCGCCTCCGGCAACAAATGCCCAGAACTTCCAGCCGAAGGCAGAGTGGATTTTCCGATGCCGCCACAGGCGCAAGAGGATCGAGCGAGTTGGCGCTGGAAGTTGAAATTGCCGCTCGACCTCATTTTTCAGATTGGCGAGTATCTGCGGAACGGCGACGATTACGGTGACCCGATGCTCTCGAACGATTTCGATAATCTTTCGCGGCGATATCTCGGGCGTGAAAACGGCCGCACCGCCCAACAGTACAGGAATGTAAATGCCAAGTGCTTGTCCGAACATGTGGCTGAGTGGCAGCAAATCGAGAATTCG